>NZ_NEXU01000091.1:0-4982 GCF_002224105.1 Psychrobacter sp. DAB_AL32B
CTTGTGACAGGGGTTTTTTGACTGCTTTTTTATTCAACTACGGCTCTATTTAACTGCTTGATGGTAGATACTGTCAGTTCAAAATAAAAACATGTGCTCATAGCAATATGCTAATTTTCCATCTTAACGTAATTGGCTGTCTTTACTACCGCGGCGATTAAATAACTCAGTGGCCTTTGCTTCTTGTTCAAGCTCCGTCTGACAGCTAACGCAATGCTGTATACCGGGTACAGCTAACCGCCGTGCTTCTGGAATCGGCTTACCGCACTCATCACAAAACTCCGCGCTTTTACCTGTCGGTAGTGCACGGCGTGCGCGCTCTAGCGCATCGTTGACGGTCGCATCCATTTGTTCATGCTCAGCACCATCTCTTGACCAGCCACCTGCCATAATCCATCCTTATTATTTATAATTTATATAAAACGCTTTAATAACAAATAGATGGGGTTATATATCGTTAATTTCAATGTATCAGCATCGATAAATTGCGACTAATCTTTTGGCTGTAGCTCGACCACTTGACCACGTACGCCAATACTTTCATCACTCATCAAGCAAACATACCCTGCCATAATGTCATCAGGAGTTTTGAGACTCATCGGATTCTCTCCCGGATACGCATGGGCACGCATATTGGTGCGAGTGCCGCCAGGATTAACACAGTTAAAACGCAAATTGGTGGTGTTTTGCGTTTCTTGAGTGAAAATATCGCTCATACCTTCAACCGCTTGCTTGGAGAGCGCATAAGCACCCCAAAAAGCGCGAGGATGTGTCCCTACGCTGCTCGATGTGAAAACAATGGAACCATGAGGCGCATCTTTAAGTAAAGGCAGTAACGCTTGCGTGAGCATAAAGGTAGAGGTAAAGTTAACTTTCATTACTTGGGCAAACATATCAACATCGTACATCTCAAGCGGCGTCAATGCGCCAAGCATCCCAGCATTATGCAAAATACCATCAAGCTGACCCACTTCTCTATGGATCAAATTTTCTAACTTTTGCATTTCAGCATAAGTAGCACCTTCTAAATTCATCGGTAGCATAGCCGGTTGCTTACCACCAAAGCTTTCGATTTCATCATAAACGTATTCAAGCTTACTGCTGGTACGCCCTAATAGCAGTACCGTGGCGCCATAACGCGCATAGGTTAAAGCCGCGACACGACCAATGCCATCACCTGCCCCTGTAACCAAGATAGTTTTACCATCTAAACAGTTATCAGGTGCTGCAAAATGCCGAATGTCATCGTGAGTTAAAGATGGCATAGAATGTTGTACGGTTTGTGGGTTACTTTGCTGACTTTCTGTCTGACTCGCTGACTGATTCGTATGGTCACTCATGGCATTACTCACTGCTTATCATTTAATAGATGGGATGTTTAATCATTGCGGCGCGTGTTAAAAACATTGACTGATAACGCGTTTGATTTATAGCTGATTTCATTTATAGATAGTCAAACTTACCAGAAGAAAGCAACAGTTTGTTCAATTTTTCAGGGGTGTCAGTAATATAGTCTGCGCCCCACTTCTTCAAGTTATTTTGATCTTCAGGTGGAATATAACCATAAGCGGCTAAAATAGTGGGCATGCCAGCAGCGTTACCAGCCTCGATATCACGGACGTGATCTCCTACATAGAGCACACTTTCAGCAGCACCTCGAGGGATACCAAGCTTTTCTAACGCCACATACATAGGCTCTGGATCAGGCTTGGGGCGTGACACGTCATCAGGACAAACTAAAACCGCACAGCGCTCATCTAGCTCCATTTTCTCTAATAATTGCTCTGCTAAATAGCGTGGTTTATTGGTCACAATACCCCACGGTACGCCTTTTAATTCAAGCGTGCTCAGAACTTCTTCAAGCTCACTAAATACACAGCTATCGACGCAAATCTCTGCTTCGTAATCGTCTAAAAACTGCTGACGGAACTCAAGTAAAGTTTCCTCACTGAAATCAACTTGGTCGTTGTGACGTAGCATGAGTTTTACCATCGCTGAGGCACCCGCAGAGACTTGTTCGCGAATTTCTGCTTCAGATGGCGCTTGCCACTCATTTTCACGGCTCATTTTACCAATAATTCTTACAAAATCAGCGGCTGTATCGATCAATGTCCCATCAAGGTCAAACAAAACAGCTTTCACAAATTGGCTCATAATGGGCGCTCTTAGTTATGGTTATCAAAGATTTTTTTAAACAAGGGGTTTTTGCACTGCCATCATATAATTCACATCGACATTTTGTGCCAGCCAGTAGCGTTTGGTCAGCGGATTATAATGTAGTCCAATGATATCTTGACGCGTAAATCCTGCATTAACAGCCATTTTATCTAGCTCAGCTGGGGTGATGAACTTTGCATAATCGTGGGTGCCGCGATCCAGTAAGCGCAAAACGTACTCTGCACCAACGATGGCAAACAGATACGATTTAGGATTGCGATTGATGGTCGATAGGACGCAAACGCCACCTGGCGCTAGTAGCTTAAAGCAAGCCTCTACAATGGCACTTGGGTCTGGCACATGCTCAAGCATCTCCATGCAGGTTACCACATCGAACTGCCCAGCATGAGTAGCTGCCAATGCTTCAATCGGGATATGTTGATAGCGCAAGCTCTCATTTAAGTGACTTTGCTCAGCGTGTAAGCTAGCAGCTTTTAGATTTTCCGTACCGAGGTCAATACCGGTCACATCAGCGCCGCGACGTGCCATTGATTCCGACAAGATACCACCGCCGCAACCTACATCCAGGACCTTTTTACCAGCCAAACCCGTTTCTGCAGTTTTCGTATGGTCGCTACTTATATAGCCGCGCTTAACGTTTTCTTCTATCCAATTAAGACGCAGCGGATTGATTTCGTGTAAGGTAGCAAAAGCCCCGGTTTTATTCCACCACTCGCTTGCCAAGTTGTTAAATTTTTCAACTTCGCTTGCATCTACATTGATAGCGGTAGCCATAGTATCGTCAAGACCATTAACAGCATTGGTATCATTATTTTCTTGACTACTCAAAGGCTGCTCAGAAGATAAAGCTTGGCTCATAGGATTTTTCCTTTATTGGCATTATAGTTATTATCGTATACAGTGCATGATTATACAGTCAATATTAGCATGGGAGCAGCGGCTTTGTCGTGCGTACATCGTCACCGATTGTGAATCGGCTGACTGTATACTTAGGCGTTACCATTATCGCGTGTCAACTCTTTATAATAAGTGATAAATAACAGTGGCTTTAATTATTTTAAATCGCCTTAAATGATGACATTCTTAAATACTAATTTTGAATAATAAGAATCTTGAGCAATGATAAGCTTTAAAAACCGTAAGCTTAAAAGTTATCAGTAAGATACCTTAAATAATAGCGCACAGCTTTACAACCTTTAGTTAAGAATCAGGTTCACAAGCACCAGCATTTTACGTTATTATAGTCGCTACTCTACTATAGGTCGATTCAATCGAAGAATGGTCGTTTATTCACTCCAAAACCTATATCAACATCCCAAGAAATCTCTAAATCTCGATACCTCAAGGAATAAGTATGAAACGTATCATCGCATTGACTGGTCTGGCTTGTGCTATTGGGCTTGCCAATATGGGCGCTCAAGCCGCCAATTATGTCGCAGGAAAAGACTATCGTGTGCTAGACAACCCAGAAAAAATCAGCGGTGATGCTATCATTGTGCGTGAGTTCTTTTGGTATGGTTGCCCACATTGTAACGTTCTCAATCCGCATATGGAAAAATGGGCAAAAACCAAGGGTAAAGATGTGGCATTCTTTAAAACGCCAGCGGCGCTTAACCCTGTTTGGGAAGCCAGCGCCCGTGGTTTTTATGCCGCTCAGTTATTAGGCTATGAAGACAAAACCCATGATGCGCTATTTGAGGCAGTACATAAAGATGGCAAGCAATTATTTGATCAAGCCTCATTAAGCAAATGGTATGCGTCTAAAGGCGTTGACCAAAAGAAATTTAACAGCCTTTATAACTCATTTGCTGTGGGTACAAAAATCGGTCGCTCACAAGCAGGTGCTAAGCGTTATCAAATCTCAGGTGTACCAGCCGTTATCATCCAAGGCAAATATGTCGTTACTGGCGAAAGCGCTACCGTACCTAAAGTGGTTGATTATTTAGTTAATAAAGTACGTGCTGAGAAAAAGTAATTCAGCTTATATAGCTAATAGAACGTAAAAAAGCCAATCATAGTGATTGGCTTTTTTATAGTCTGTCTAGAGGTTGCTGTTTTTTCTTTAGCCTTTATATTTTATAAAGTTGCTATTCTAAAACAATAAAATAACTAACCTTTTAACTGCGACAATATCGCCACTTCACGAATATAGCTTGCTAGGTCTTCTTTAGATTCCGCCATCAGTTCATCATCTTGCGTATGTTTGGCGTATTCAATCCACAGCAGCAGCTGATACATACTATTACGCTCAGAGGCTTTGTATTGTTTAACGAACTGCTTGAGCGTGCCTTCGTCATTAATGTTGAGGCGCTCATGCCAACTTTCAATTTTAGACACCTGCTCTTTTGGAAAAAAAGCATCAAACAGTGCTTTTACCAATTCATGGCGGTTTTCTTCACTGATAAGTTTACCAACGCGCTTAGTTTGGCGATTACGAGCATTGGCACTAGTAATATCGGCAAGCGCCATCAACTCTGCCATAAAGTAATCGCTTGCTGGTAGGTTTTTGAGCTGCTTTTTCGATAAGCTCGCAAGCGGTATCGACAACTGTTGCAAGCGCTCATGAGATTTTTTAAGCTCTGTGCGCGAGACGCGCATATCATGTTCTGACCAGTCAATCATAAAAGCTTTCCGTTTTCGAGATAATAAATAATAAAGTTAATAATGCTTTTTATACAGTCAATTCAAAATAACAGCGTGTTGTCCGCGCTTACTAACTACTACCAACGATGCTTTTCGCGATGCTTGGCAACAACGGTCACGCCCTCAGGTAGGCTGGCTGTCAGCTTATCTTGTAAATGCTT
>NZ_NEXU01000092.1:0-10696 GCF_002224105.1 Psychrobacter sp. DAB_AL32B
CAAGCGGTATCGACAACTGTTGCAAGCGCTCATGAGATTTTTTAAGCTCTGTGCGCGAGACGCGCATATCATGTTCTGACCAGTCAATCATAAAAGCTTTCCGTTTTCGAGATAATAAATAATAAAGTTAATAATGCTTTTTATACAGTCAATTCAAAATAACAGCGTGTTGTCCGCGCTTACTAACTACTACCAACGATGCTTTTCGCGATGCTTGGCAACAACGGTCAAGCCCTCAGGTAGGCTGGCTGTCAGCTTATCTTGTAAATGCTTAGTAATGAACACCGAACGATGTTTGCCGCCCGTACAGCCAATAGCGACCGTTACCGTATGACGGTTATTATGTAAAAAATCCGGTAACCACCGATTGAGGAATTTGGCGATATCTTCAGTCATCTCCGACACTTCCGGATAATCGGCAAAAAACTCAGCCACTTCGGCGTCAAGACCAGTCGCAGCTCGCAGGGTCGGATTCCAGTGCGGATTGGGTAAAATCCGGACATCAAAGACAAAGTCTGCATCGATAGGGCTGCCGTATTTAAAACCAAAAGATAACAGATTAATGACTATCTGATTATCAACGCCGACATAATCACGAAGGCGCTCTTTTAGCTGATGAATATTCAGCATACTGGTATCTATTTTGATATCAGCCTGTTTAAATATCGGCTGCAAAAGCTTGATTTCTTTTTCGATTGCCGCGGGTAAGTTATAAACTGTATTCTCTACGCCTTTGGTATCTTGTACCATCAAAGGGTGAATGCGGCGGGTGGCATTAAAGCGCGCAACTAAGGTTTCCTCTTGTGCCGTCACATACATCACTGTGACCGCGTCTTCGCCATAGGTTTGCTTTAAAACATCATGAGTTGCAGCAAAATTCGATAAATCAGCACGCGGCGTACGAATGTCGACGCCAAGTGCGATGCGTTTAATACCGCTATCACAAACCAGCTTTTGTGCCGCTTCAGGAACCAATGACAAAGGTAGGTTATCAATAGAGTAATAGCCTAAATCCTCTAGGATATTTAGTACTGAGGTTTTACCTGATCCTGAACGTCCTGACACGACCAATATACTCAACCGATCATTAGCTGATATTTGCTTTGCTTGATCGTTATTACCGTCATTACTTACATTCATGTTCCGTCATCCTAATAAATTGCATCCCGCAAATTACTGTGTCATAACGGCTGCTTGACCGTCACTAACTGATTGTCCAACAAGCGCGCACGACCTAACCATGCAGCAACCAAAATAACAAACGTCTGATTATCACTGACGCTTGCATGCTTATGAGCGATAGCAGTCAGTTCAGCCGTTTTTATTTCTAGATAATCAATAATAAAACCTGCACGGGTAATGCGCTGGCGAGACTCTTCTAAAACTTCCTCAAACCCTTGCTGCTCATATTTTCCGTCACCAATTTTTTTGGCTAAATACTGCAATTCTTGCTGCAAAATAGGCGCTGTTTGGCGCTCAGATTCGCTTAAGTACTGATTACGAGAGGATAGTGCTAGGCCATCAGCAGCACGCACAATAGGCGCGCCAATGATATCAATGGCATAACTCAAATCACGAACCAATTGCTTAATAATCGCTAACTGCTGATAGTCTTTTTGGCCAAAAATAGCCACATCAGGTTGTACAATATTAAACAGCTTAGAGACGACGATGCCTACCCCATCAAAGTGGCTAGGACGTGATTGACCACATAACTGACGGGTAATCTCCCCTGCGCGCACTGATGTAGGCGGCGGTAATACGGGATACATCTCATCAATACTCGGTGCAAACACGTAATCTGCACCAACGTTTGCCAGTTTTGCGACATCGTCATCTAACGTGCGTGGATAGCTGTCAAAATCTTCACCAACGCCAAATTGAGTCGGATTAACAAAGATACTAACGACCACGATATCGGCATGCTGTTTGGCTATTTTTACCAGCTCTAGATGACCATCGTGCAAATTTCCCATCGTTGGTACTAAAGCAATGCGTTGTTGTTTAGCACGGTAAAGCTGTAGAGTCGCTCTCAACGCTGAGATATGATGATGAATAATGGGCATGGTTAAATAGTCTTCTACTTATAAGCATAAACACTAGAATGTTATATCAGCCTAGCTGAATTGGTGCTGCTCTGTGGGGAAACTGCCTTCACGTACCGATTGCTGATAAAGGGCAAATGCGCCTTCGATACTATGCTCAGTATTGCGCTCATCGGTCAAAAAATCATGAACAAAGCGCGGAACGCGACCATGTACCATACCTAGCATGTCATGCATGACCAATACTTGACCATCCGTATCTGCACCAGCCCCAATGCCTATTACTGGCACTGCAACCGCTTCTGTTACGGCTTTGGCCAGCTCAGCAGGCACGCATTCTAGTACCAAAAGGGCAGCACCTGCGGCAACCACAGCTTTAGCATTTTCTATTAGCTTCTTGCCAGCCTCATCACCGCGACCTTGGATTTTATAACCGCCAAACACATTGACTGACTGTGGTGTTAATCCTAAATGCACACAAGTTGGCGTGCCTGCTTGCGCCAATGTTGTCACCAACTCGCAAAGCTCACTACCGCCTTCGATTTTAATCACATGCGCGCCTGCTTGCATCAGCTTACGACTATTAGTAACCGCTTCTGGCAGAGTCACATAACTCATAAATGGCAGGTCAGCTAAAATGAGGGCGTGCTTGTTACTACGCGCGATATTGGCCGTATGATAAGCCATATCATCGACGGTGACGGGCACCGTTGAATCATGGCCTTGCACCACCATGCCCAAACTATCACCAATCAAAATCGTATCGATTTGTGCCTTTTCCATCATGCGCGCAAACATCGCGTCATAACAGGTCAGGCAAGTAAACTTGGTGCCGTCTTTTTTAAATTTATTTAAAGTAGATAACGTTGTCATATCACCCTCAATACTTTTAACTATAATAATTATGACTATTCATCAAGCATCAATAGCTTTAACGATTGGCTTATCTATATTTGATTACGGCTTAGCTCATTATTTGATAATAATTTTAAGCCTGTCCAATCACTACTGTGTGGAAAATCCGTTATTGGCTTGCCAGTAATGATTAGCTCTGGCGCTAACTCGCGTAGCGGTATCAAGACAAAATTACGCTCATGTAAGCCAGCATGCGGTATTGTCAATTGTGGCTCTGCGATTTGTGCGTCGCCATATAGTAATATATCGACATCAAGACTACGTTCACCCCAATGGCGCAGGCGGGCACGTTTGGCTTGCTGCTCTAGTTGTTGGCAAAATGCCAGCAGTTCAAGCGGCGTGAATATGGTTTCAAAACCAGCGACCGCGTTGACAAAGTCAGGCTGATCTTGTGGTCCCATCGGTACTGATGCATAGAATGAAGAAACACGCACCTTGCGCACTTTTTCATCTTCTTGCATCACTTCAAGTGCCTGCTGTAAATGCTCTACCGGCGAACCAAGCTCATTTGCTAAATTACTGCCCAAGCCCACATAGCAGGTAATCCAAGAGCAAGTGGCGATATTATTGCTATCAACATCAGTATCATTAAAGCGCGTGTTCATCGTTATCACTTTACTCTCATATCCGTTGTCGACGTTAAACGTCATTGACGCTTGGCTGGCGACGGCGACGCTTCGATGGCACAGGCCCTTTACTATTATTCATATTACTAACAACTGTTGGACTGGCAACTTGACTGGTTTTAGCAGGCTTTGCAGTTGATGCTTTAGCGGGTTTTTGAGCCTTATTAACCACTTCATCGGCAGAGTGAGTGACCGGCTTAGGCGCTTTTTTTGCGTACTTGCCAGCTGCTTTCTCATTGCTATTAGCATCTGTTGCCGTTGCTTTTTTGGCACTGCTAGCTTCTGCTACAATGTCAGCACTTTCAATCACAGTAGGCTGACGACGACGGCGTTTATGCGGTATCGGCTCATTATTCATGCTTACGAGTGCAGGGGACTGTGCTACTGTACGAGTCTCATAGGATACAGCACGTGCGCCACTCGAAGATGACTGAATCTCTACTGCTACTTTATTATGCGAGAGATTGTTTGAATCTCCTTTAGCAGCAGGCACTTTAGCAACAGCTTTTGTCTCTTGTTTCTGTGATTGAGTCTCTGTTGATGCTTTTTTGGCCGATGCGTTTTGCTGCATAGGCGCTTGAGTAGGCTTAGACTTCGCCTTCTCTGCAATTGGTAGCTGCTTTTTAAGAGGCGGCACAACGTTGCCATGCTCTATAACAAACAGCGGCGCAGGTTTTGGCGTATGCTGCTGGTTAGTGCCATCAT
Organism: Psychrobacter sp. DAB_AL32B; assembly: GCF_002224105.1. NCBI lineage: Bacteria > Pseudomonadati > Pseudomonadota > Gammaproteobacteria > Moraxellales > Moraxellaceae > Psychrobacter > Psychrobacter sp. DAB_AL32B. The sequence goes on from NZ_NEXU01000092.1 coordinate 4,292, forward strand.
TATAGCTAGCCAAAGACAATTGCTGCAGCTGTGCCAGCTCATTATTGTCTTGTGTGACTTGCTGCGCGCTATAACCTTTATTTTTTTGGTTAGCAGATGTATGCTGACTGGCACGGCGGCGACGTGACGGTACATTTGAAGCGTCATTGACAGCAGTCGCTCTAGTAGTATTATGGTCAGATGCTTGGATATCGCTATCTACTCGATTCACCTTGGCAGTATCGCTCGAAGTCTGAGTATTTTGGCGATTACGTCCACGACCACGCTGTCCTTGTTTATAGGCACCGCGGCGAATATTTTCATCAAAATCGTCAATGGCTTGATCTTGTTGCTGCTCGGACAAAGTTTGATAGGTCTGCCACCAGTCGCCCATACCATTGGTCGATTCAGATAATGGATGCTCAGCATCGCCACATTGCTCGCGCAATAACAAGAAATCAAAACCGGCACGAAAGCGTGGATGCTCAGACAACTGTACAATCTGTTTGCTACGCGGCGCCGCTAATTTTGGCTGTAATATCCAGATATCTCGGATAAATTGTTCAGCGAATTTTGGAATGGCGGTCTTAATACGTTGACGATCAATAACTTTGCCTGCTGCATGCATTTGCGCGTCCGCAAAAGGCATATTGCGCTTTTTGGCTTTTTCTAATTGATGTAAATAATTTTCCCACAGCAAAGCAGCGTAAAAGAATGCCGGATTGATACTTTTACCAGCGCCAATACGTTTATCAGTATTAATAGCCACTTGCTGTACTAAAGCACTAGGCTCAGAGGGCGGATAAATAATTAAGCTATCAATCGCACCTGACTCAAACAATAATGGCAATAACGGTACTAGATAGCCACCGGTAAACATCTTTTGCGTTTCGTCATAAAGACGATGCGGAGAGATTTGTTCTAGCAGCGCCCAGTTGCCATCATGAAATTGCTCGGACAGCTCTTTATCAAATTCAAAGCCCAACTTAGCTTTAAAGCGCAAAGCACGCAACAATCTGACCGGATCTTCTTCAATACGCGTCGGTGCATTACCTAATAAGCGAATAATTTTATTATCAATATCTTCAAGCGCCCCGCAAAAATCATGAACCACACCTTTAAGCGGTTGATAATAAAGGGCGTTGATAGAAAAATCACGACGGGCAAAGTCTTGTTTGATATCGCCCCAGACATTGTCGCGCAGAATCATACCATCTTGATTGGTATTGGAATCATTGATAGGTGGACCACGGAAGGTCGCCACTTCGATAAGCTCACGCCCAGAGTACACATGCGCCAACTGAAAACGGCGGCCGATAATACGGCAGCGCTTACCAAAGACATCTTTAATCTCATGAGGCTTGGCATCAGTGACTGCATCGAAATCTTTTGGACGCAGACCTAGCAAGGTATCACGCACGCCACCGCCGACGATATAGGCGTCAAACCCAGCTCGGGTTAGGGTGGCAATTACTTCAGTAATGGAATTGGGTAATTCAGATTTATTCAGTTCTAACTGCTTGGCGGCACGCTCGGCCATGCATCTACTCCTTGCCTTTATTCTTAACCAACCCTGACGAACACAGCGTCTATCAGGCGGATGTACCTGCTAGTTTAACAAATTTTAAGCTTGCTGGGTGTATTTAGACATTTACTTACATGCTAATTTGTCAATATTGGGGTTAATTAAAGCAAAATACAGTTATTAATCTTGCACGGTTAAACGTCCACGATTTTTCTCAACGGTTTTTGCACCAATCCCCTTCACCTTAGTTAATTCATCAACCGTTTTAAAGCTACCGAACATTTCACGATATAGGATAATGGCTTGCGCTTTACTGCTGCCAATTCCATTCAGCGCTGTCAGCTCACCTTCTGTCGCCCGATTGATATTAATACCTGTTTGCGTACGCGCTTGGGTCAGCGTCGTCTCTTGTTCCAAAAGGTATTTATAAGCACTTTGGGCATTATCAAAACACAGCGCAGCATAAGCGTTATTAAGCAACATGGGGAAAATGCACGCTAAATAGAGAACTGTGCTCGTTATCAAATGCGTGAGTGACGATCTATTATGTGCGTTCATGTTGTTTTGCCGCTTCCCACAGCACGTCCATTTCAGTTATATCACTATCTTCTAGACACTTACCCGCGGCGGCTAACTGTTCTTCAATATAGCCAAAGCGTGATTTAAATTTATGCACACAAGTCAGCGTCGCTGTTTCTGCATCGAGGTGTAATTTGCGCGCCACATTAACCAGCGCAAACATACAATCACCCAGCTCTTTTTCAATATCGGCAATATTGGCGTTTATCTCATCTTTAGACTTATCTACAATCTCAGCCTTCAGCTCGTTTATTTCTTCATCAAGTTTATCAAATGCACCGCTGACACCTTCCCAGTCAAAACCCAGTTTTGAAGCCTGTTTTTGCACATCCTGTGCCTGCATAAGTGCACTACCTGCTTTGGTGTTATCTAAACGGCGTTTTGGTTTACCACGTGCTTCGCGTGCTTGCTGCTCTTCCGCTTTAATTTCATCCCAGCGCACTTTCACTGCCGCTTCATCTTCAAGCGTTTCAGCTTCAAATACATGCGGATGACGGCGAATGAGTTTTTCTTGTAAGGTAGTAATGACGTCACTGATATCGAAACGCCCTTGCTCAGCATACATCTGACAATGGAACACCACTTGTAACAGTACATCGCCAAGCTCACCTTTAATATCTTCATCATCATTACTTTGTACCGCTTCACCTAACTCATAAGCCTCTTCAATCGCATAAGGAATGAGACTGTGATTGCTTTGTTTTTTATCCCAAGGACAATCGCTACGCAGCCGCGCCATTAATGCCAATAAATCGCCCAATTCACCGCTAGCAGCTGGTGTTCCTTGCACAGCTGTAGGTGCTGATATTTGTTTTTTTAGAATACTCATAAAGAATGCTCTTATATTTTAATTGATTAGGCAGCAGAATAAAGCGGCGTTCATAGCAATGGAGCAGTTAGTGTATCATTGAACGCTGATTGGCTTATAATTGTGTTACTACTTACTCATTTTACCACTGCTCACGCGCAAGGAACCTCATTATCATGTCCACTTCTGCGACTATTGGCTATCAACCAGCCACTGAATTTAACCCTATTATTATCAATTCATTTAAGGCTTATGATATTCGTGGCGAGCTTGGAGTAAATCTCGATGAAGATATCGCTTATCGTATTGGGCGTGCCTTTGCACAGATTTTATTTCAACGCTATCAGGATCAGGCGGTAGTAGAGACTCACAATAATGATACTAGCAACAATGATATTATCGATAATGTGATTAGCGCCATGGCACATCTTGTGCCTGCTATCGTTATTGGTAGCGATATCCGTGATTCAAGCGAGCAATTAAAACAAGCCACGATCAAAGGTATGATAGATGCAGGCGTCGATGTTATCGATTTGGGCATGACTGGAACGGAGGAAGTATATTTTGCCACCAGTCACTATCAAGCGTTAGGCGGTATCGAAGTCACTGCCAGTCATAATCCTATCAATTATAATGGCTTAAAACTGGTCAAGGAACACTCAAAGCCAATTAGTGGCGATGATGGCTTAGCAGAGATTCAAGCATTAGCAGAATCGGGACAATTTACCACTGATAAACCATCCGGAAAGTTGCAACTGTTGACTGATAAAAGTGCCTATATCGACCATGTCATGAGCTTTTTAGATATCGATAAATTGAAACCGTTAAAGCTGGTTATTAATTCAGGCAATGGCAGTGCTGGTCCTGTGGTTGATTTATTGATTGATAAACTGAAACAAGCTGGCGCGCCCATTGAAGTAATTAAACTGCACCATACACCTGATGGCAGCTTTCCAAATGGCATTCCTAATCCAATGATTTTGGCTAATAGAGCTGCCACCCAGCAGGCTGTCCTAGAAAACAAGGCCGACCTTGGTGTTGCCTTTGACGGTGATTTTGACCGCTGCTTCTTATTTGATGAAAATGGTGAATTTATTGATGGCAGTTATATTGTCGGTATGCTTGCTCAGGCGTTTTTAAATAAACATGCAGGTGAGTCGATTGTGTATGACCCTCGTGTGATTTATAACACTGAAGCAGTTATAAAAGAACATAATGGCAAGGCGGTCATCAGTAAATCTGGGCACTCATTTATCAAGCACGTCATGCGTGATTCTGGCGCTATTTATGGTGGCGAGATGTCCGCTCATCATTACTTTCGCGACTTTTTCTATTGCGATAGCGGTATGATTCCATGGTTACTGACCATTGAGTTATTATCAACCACAGGCAAGACGTTATCAGAATTGGTCAGCGGTTACATCAAAGCGTATCCGAGCTCAGGAGAGCTAAACTTTCATCTTACCACCCATGATGCCCCGACGATTATTAGCGCAATTGAAGCTAAATTTAGCGCGCAACATCCAGCTAAATCGGTGCTTGATGGTCTAAGTCTTGATTTTGGCGATTGGCGCTTTAATCTGCGTGCCTCCAATACTGAACCACTTATTAGGCTAAATATTGAAAGTCGCGGTGATGAAGATTTATTACGAACTAAGATACAAGAGATTCAGCAATGGCTTGCGACTCAAGGTGCTATACCTGCTTAAATAGTTATCTTTATCGAGCAAAAATTGATCAATTTATAAAAAATAAGCGCCTGTTAATATAGACATTAACAAGCGCTTATTGTCATTTAAGCACTTATGATCTTTTGAGATATTTTTATTTTTTAGCTGAATAGGATTATTTTATAGTTGATAGAACATATTATTTAGCGCGACCAATACCTCTATAATCACCCACGAGACTGTCAATTTGCGCTCGTGTTAATACATTTTGTGCATCAAATATAGGCATTGCTTGTTGATTTAATGCTGCTACATCCAGCTGATCTTGTGGCGACCAACTGATGATAAAAACCGCCTGTGCTTCATTGAGCTGCTGATAAGGGCCGTGAATCAATTGAAGTAATGGCTGCGACCCATAAAGGGCAGCAAGCTCAGCCTGCGCCTTATCACTATAAACCAGAGTGCGGATATTATAAGACCATAATAACGCCAGTAGTGGATGAATGGCTGATTCCGCTGTCCGTCCCGATCCTGCTTTATAACTACCGCCCCAAATCATCACCGTCTTATTGTCGATAAATCCATCAAAATATTGCCAAAACTTACGGAATATCAGCTCTTTTTGGTCTTCATTGATGTGCATGACTGACTGTAATAAGGACATCTCTAAGCTATGCTCTCGACTCGACTGCTGTAGTTTGACCAGTTCAGTCGGTAAAGTGTTGCCACCAAAACCCCAGCCAGCTTGCAGATAGCTACTGCCAACTCGCTCATCAAGTGCCATGATCTGGCTCACTTGTTGGATATCAACCTGTTGACTATCAGCCAAGCGCGACATCTCATTCATAAAGCTTACCCGCGTTGCGAGCATCGCCATAATACTACTGCGGGCAAACTCTATGGTCGCAATATCAGCATGATGGGACGCGCGAGCATGTTGCATTAAGGGTTGCAGCATACCTAAATGCTGGCTACTGTCCGCAGTTTTTTCACCAAGTAACCATAAAGATGGCTGCAACATCGAGCTATAAGCGTCACCGTCTTTTAAAAATACGAACGGTAAATAATAGACCCAAGCACGCTTTAAACGCTGTGCCAATGCGGCAATAGCGCCTAGCTGCTCAATACCACTCATAATCAGCGGTTGCGTCTGCTGCTGACTATGATTGAAAGCGGTAATCCAGCTATCTTCTATCCATGCTAACTTAATACTGTCTAAAAATAGCCAATATAGGGCAACTATTTTTTGGTTATTAATGTCATGGCTTATATGACTACTGTTATGGTCGTCATTGTGATTGACAACTTCATAGGACTGTATAAGTGCATCAGCACTGTCAGGCAGCGCATAAATGACGATTTTTTGCTGCTGCACATACATTTGCCATAATGCTTGTAAATGATGCTCAAAAGCATATTGCTGTAACTGCTGCGTCAATAACGCTCTATCTGCATATAGGTGAACGCACTGACCTAAACTTGCTAGCACCACTGCGCTGGTAACTGCTTCAATACTATGACCAATAAGGACGCAGACGGTAGGACTCACAGGAGAATTATTAAGCGGATTTGGTTCAGGTGTGTACGTGTGTTTATCTATGACATCAGCGCTCATGATTTTACCTTTAATAATGATTGACGTAGTAAAACTATCAAGACAACTGTTGAATATGTTTTAAAAGCTGGTTGGTGGAAGTGTCAAATTGGACACTTCCCTCTTGCTGCATGGCGTCATGAACTGACTCTGCCATCTGCTTGCCCATTTCAACCCCCCATTGGTCAAACGGGTTGATATCCCAAATACTCGCCATAACATAACTTTATGATCATAAAGCGCGAACAGC
>NZ_NEXU01000093.1:0-2928 GCF_002224105.1 Psychrobacter sp. DAB_AL32B
ACAACTGTTGAATATGTTTTAAAAGCTGGTTGGTGGAAGTGTCAAATTGGACACTTCCCTCTTGCTGCATGGCGTCATGAACTGACTCTGCCATCTGCTTGCCCATTTCAACCCCCCATTGGTCAAACGGGTTGATATCCCAAATACTCGCCATAACATAAACTTTATGCTCATAAAGCGCGATCAGCGCTCCTAAGCTATGCGGGGTTAGCTCATCGATAAGCAAGGTCGTTGAAGGCTGATTGCCTCGGTAGTATTTATATTTGTCGGCATTGAAATCTACCTGAGCTGCAGTATCGGCGATAGCGGCATTACCAAAAGCCAGCACGCGGCTTTGTGCTAGACAGTTGGCCAAAGACAATTCATGCTGTTGTTGTAGTGGCGTATTTTTTGCCTCATCATTATAACGACGTACGCAGGCGATAAAGTCGCAAGAAACTTGCTGCGTCCCTTGATGCAGCAGCTGATAAAAAGCATGCTGAGCATTGGAGCCAATCTCACCCCATAGAATTGGACAAGTGTCATAATCAATACGCTCGCCATACTGAGTAACCGACTTACCGTTACTTTCCATCTCAAGCTGGGTCAAGTAACTGGGCAAATAGCTTAAACGTCCATCATAAGGCAATACCGTATGGGCATTCACTTTTAAAAAGGTACTGTTCCAAACTGCAAGCAAGCCTAATAATACGGGTAAGTTTTCTGCAAAATCAGTCTGCGCAAAATGCTCATCCATACTATGAGCACCGGCCAATAACTGTTTAAATCCAGACATACCGATGCGAATGGCAATAGCCAATCCAATCGCTGACCATAAAGAAAAGCGGCCGCCAACCCATTCCCAAATTTGTAGTTGATGCTCAGGATGAATGCCCCAAGCACTCATTTTTTCGCTATTGGCTGAGATACCGATAAAATGGCGACGTAACACACTGTCTTCAGTACCTGCGCGCAATTCCGCCGTTGCAAGTAACCATGATAATGCTGTTTTGGCATTCGATAGTGTATCAACGGTGCCGAAAGACTTCGATGAGATGATAAATAAAGTGGTCTCAGGATTTAAATGCTTGAGCAGATTATCAAGCTGGGTGCCATCCATATTTGAGACAAAATGCACTTCGATATCGGTATCTGCCCACTCATCAAGCGCGGTAGCCGCCATTAGTGGCCCTAAATCAGAGCCGCCAACCCCGATATTGACCACATCGGTCATGGCCTTACCTGAGAAGCCACGCCATGTATTATCACGTACCCGCTCAGATAATCTGGCAACCTGCGCCAAACTGTGATGGACATCGGCAACCACATCTTGTTTGCCAAATTCTTGGTTAGCGACTTGTAACGTTGCTTTCGCCGGTAAGCGTAGCGCTGTATGCAAAGCTGCGCGCTCCTCACTGGTATTGACCATCGCCCCTTGCAGCAAAGCTTTAATACGCTCAGACAGATCACAGCTATCTGCTAAGCTCAATAAATTCGCTAATACCGTCTCATCAATACACTGCTTGCTATAGTCCATATATAGCGCACCAGTTTGCGTACTAAAGCGAGTCGTTCGCTCATCGTCTTTTGCAAATAGCTGAGCAAGCGACCATGGCTGTTCAGCTAGCGTTTGCAGCGGCTGCCAATATTTAGAGTGACGGGCACTACCATACACTTTATCGTCTTTTATAACGTTCATCCGTTACTCTTTATCTGCTAATTGCTGCTGAGCGAAATAAATAAACGCCTGCATGTAAGAACGCATATCGCCGGCATCATAACTATCTCCGCGCATGGTGGTAACATTGACCCCATACTCACTGATGAGGGCGTCAATGGCATCCGTCAATTGAATCTCGCCACCGACCGAAGCTTCAGTATTGGCTAAATAATCAAAAATATGATGGCTAAATACATAGCGACCAACCACGGCGAGTCTTGAGGGTGCCTCTGCTACATTGGGCTTTTCTACAAAACCAGCAACTTTAAAGCTGACATTCATATCCGCTTCGTCATCTACTGCACTCGCATCGCTAAACACTTCATGTAATTGGGCGATACCGTACTTATGCACATCCTCATCCGCAACTTTATCGACCAATATTTGCGAATGACTGTCTTGAGCAAAAGCATCAATCATAAAGGCCAAGTTATCCGTAGACATATCGCCGTTAAATGGATCGAGTACCACATCCGGTAGCAGTACAGCAAAATTATGCTCACCAATAATCGGGCGCGCAGCAAGCACAGCATGACCCAAGCCTAATGGCTTACCCTGACGTATCATCGATACCGTCACATCATCAGGTAGCCAGTTCAAACTATCTGCCAGCTCATCTTTACCTTTTTGACGCAATTGATTATCCAGCTCGGCATTAATGTCGAAGTAGTTTTCAATCGCGCTTTTTTGCGCATGACCGATCAATATAATGTGCTTAATACCCGCAGCAATGGCCTCTTCAACTACATAATGAATGGCTGGACGGTTACCAAGCGGCAATAGCTCTTTTGGTACTGACTTAGACAATGGCAACATACGAGTGCCAAAGCCTGCAACCGGAATAACAGCATGAGTAATTTTTTGCATAATTTTTAAACTGTATTAAAAGAAGAATGGAGGCAAATCTATATTCTATAAAATTTAGACTGTGTCGTAACCATGAGGATTCATGCTTTGCCAACGCCATGTATCTTGACACATCTCGGTAATAGACAGCTTTGCTTGCCAGCCTAACAAAGATTGCGCTTTATCTGCACTGGCATAACAACTTGCGATATCACCCGCACGACGATCAGCGAACTGGTAAGGAATTTTTTGCCCTGACACTTCGGAGAAAGCCGTCACCAACTCTAATACCGAGGTGCCCGTACCCGTACCAAGATTGATAGGTAAGAAGCCTAAAGCTGAGTTTGGTTGCTCTAGATAGTTAAGCGCGGCGACGTGGCCTT
>NZ_NEXU01000094.1:0-969 GCF_002224105.1 Psychrobacter sp. DAB_AL32B
CTGAGACAGCTTACCAACGGCTACTTGCGAAATATAAGGCATCAAATTATTAGGAATATCGTTTGGATCTTCACCAATCTGACCTGATGAATGCGCACCAACTGGATTAAAATATCTAAGTGTGATTAGGTTCCAATCACTGTCAGATACGGCTAGGTCTTCTAAAATATGCTCAACGACCAGTTTGCTTTGACCATAAGGATTGGTACAGGAGCGCTTCGAGCCCTCATCAATCGGTAACGTTTCAGGATCACCATAGACCGTAGCAGAGGAAGAAAAAACCAAGCGCTTCACGTTATACTCAGCCATCACTTCTAATAATGTAATCGTACCACTGACGTTATTATTATAATACATCAATGGCTTAGCAACAGATTCACCAACGGCTTTTAAACCCGCAAAGTGAATCACGCCAAAAAACTGATGCGTGACAAATACTTGCCTGAGTGACTCAGCATCTCGAATATCGCCTTCTATAAACTCGATTGGCTTTCCAATAAGGTTCGAGATACGATTCATAGCCTCATGACTACTGTTAGATAAGTTATCATAGACAACGATATCGTAGCCTGCTTCATGCAGAGCGATACAAGTATGAGAACCGATATATCCTGCGCCGCCCGTTACCAATATTTTATTTTTCATACCATCACTCAAAGCAGTTTTTAAAACAAAAAAAGACACCCCATTGTAGGGGTGTCTTTATGGTATATCAAGGCAGTTCTAGTAGTTAAGCAATAGGTTAAGACAGACGCCTATATTACCAACCAGTAACTTCTTTAAGCTTGTCACCTAGTTTAGATGGGTCACGTGTATACGCGATACCTGCATCTTCAAAGGCTTTAAATTTCTCTTCAGCAGTACCTTGACCGCCTGAAATGATAGCGCCAGCATGACCCATGCGCTTGCCTTCAGGAGCAGTGCCACCCAGCGATATAACCAACGACTGGCTTAGTGACATGGTCTTTG
>NZ_NEXU01000095.1:0-24539 GCF_002224105.1 Psychrobacter sp. DAB_AL32B
AAATGTATTTTTCATACCATCACGTAAAGCAGTTTTTAAAACAAAAAAAGACACCCCATGGTTGGGGTGTTTTTATGGTATATCAAGGCAGTTCTAGTAGTTAAGCAATAGGTTAAGACAGACGCCTATATTACCAACCAGTAACTTCTTTAAGCTTGTCACCTAGTTTAGATGGGTCACGTGTATACGCGATACCTGCATCTTCAAAGGCTTTAAATTTCTCTTCAGCAGTACCTTGACCGCCTGAAATGATAGCGCCAGCATGACCCATGCGCTTGCCTTCAGGAGCAGTGACACCAGCGATATAACCAACGACTGGCTTAGTGACATGGTCTTTGATATAAGCGGCTGCTTCTTCTTCAGCAGTACCACCGATCTCACCGATTAAGATGATAGCTTCAGTTTGTGGATCTTCTTGGAACAGTTTTAGCGCATCAATCTGGTTCATACCTGGGATAGGATCACCACCGATACCGATACAAGTTGACTGACCAAAACCAAGCTTAGTCGTCTGAGCAACCGCTTCATAAGTCAATGTACCAGAGCGTGAGATGATGCCTACTTTACCTGGCATATGGATGTGACCTGGCATGATACCAATTTTGCACTGACCTGGAGTTATAACGCCTGGGCAGTTAGGACCGACCATACGCACGCCGTCTGCTTCTTCAATATAACGCTTGGCTTTTAGCATATCTAAAGTAGGTACGCCTTCAGTGATCACAATGATCAACTTCACGCCCGCGTCTACTGCTTCAACGATAGAATCTAGTACAAATGGAGCTGGTACATAGATAACAGAAGCGTCAGCTTGCGTGGCTTCCATCGCTTCAGACATCGTATTAAATACTGGTAGACCTAAATGCGTTTGACCGCCTTTACCTGGCGTTACGCCGCCAACTACTTTAGTACCGTATTCGATAGCTTGTTCAGAATGGAACGTACCATTTTTACCGGTGAAGCCTTGTACCAATACTTTGGTATCTTTATCGATTAATACACTCATTATTTTTTCCTTTATTCGGTTGTCTTGTAATAGCCACTTGATGGTTTGTCGACCATTAAATGTTAACGATCTATTTTTATACCAGCAAGCCGCTATTACGCTTTGACTACGATGTTTATTTGCTTAAGCGTTTAAGAGCTTAGGCTTTAACAGCATCGACAATTTTTTGAGCAGCGTCTGACAAGCCTTGAGCTGAAATAAGATTCAGACCAGAATCTTGTAGAATCTGAATACCTTTTTCAGCGTTGTTACCTTCTAGACGTACAACAACAGGTACTTTTACGTCAACTTCTTTGATAGCAGCGATAATAGCTTCTGCAATCATGTCACAACGTACGATACCACCGAAGATGTTGATTAAAACGCCTTCAACGCTGCTGTCTTCAAGGATAATCTTGAATGCTTCAACAACGCGATCTTTAGTTGCACCGCCGCCAACGTCCAAGAAGTTAGCAGGCTTGCCGCCATACAATTTGATGATATCCATGGTCGCCATTGCAAGACCAGCACCGTTTACCATACAACCGATGTTACCTTCTAGGGCAACATAGTTTAGGTCAAACTCAGCTGCTTTAAGCTCACGCTCATTTTCTTGTGACTTATCTTGTAGCGCTGCGATTTTAGGCAAACGATATAGCGCGTTTGAGTCAATACCGATTTTGCCATCAACACAAACAATCTCGCCATTTTCACGAACCGCTAATGGGTTGATTTCAAGCAATGCAAAGTCATTTTCAACGAATGCTTGATAAGCACCAGTCATCAATTTGACGAACTGATTGATTTGTTTGCCTTCAAGACCCAATTTAAACGCCACTTCGCGCGCTTGGTAAGGCATTAAACCTACTAATGGATCAACGTTTACTTTGAAGATTTTTTCTGGCGTTTCATTTGCCACTTCTTCAATATCAACGCCGCCTTCTGTTGATGCCATGAACGTTACGCGACGCGTAGAACGATCAACAACGGCACCAAGATATAGCTCAGTTTGTACTGGGTACATATCTTCTGCAACCAATACGAAGTTAACTGGTTGGCCATCAGCGTCAGTTTGGAAAGTAACTAAGTTAGTACCGATAAGTTCTTCAGCAACTTGCTTGGCTTCTTCGCGAGTCTTAACCAATTTAACACCACCCGCTTTACCACGGCCACCAGCATGTACTTGGGCTTTGATAACGGCGATATCAGTTGGGGTTTTATCAAAAGCTGCAGCTGCTTCGTCGCCATTATAGGCAATGATGCCTTCTTGAATCGGCAAGCCGTAGCTTTTTAATAGCTCTTTTGCTTGATACTCATGTAAATTCATTGATTGAATCCTTTATTTTTTACCATTAATAAAAAGTGAAAATAAGTACGTGGCAAAATTTTCTGCTGCACTTAAGACTGACGCACCAATATGACTATTAATCAAAACAGGGCGACAGCCATATCATCACTTAATAGCTATCTAAAATACTTAAAATATCGTTACTTAAAATATTTTCAGCTTTTCAAATTTACTTACGCTTTTTACGCTGGATAGCGTGAATAGCGCGACCATCTGCGGATAAAGCTGCCTCGTGAACTGCTTCAGATATCGTTGGATGTGCAAAAGTCATCAGTTGCAGATCTTCAATACTAGAAACAAATTCCATCGCAATCATACCTTGATGGACGATATCGCCAGCACCAGCAGAGATGGCGTGCATACCTAATAGACGATCTGTTTTAGCATCAGCGACAACTTTAATAGAACCTTGCGCTTCGCTTTGAGCAAGCGCACGGCCGTTAGCAGCTAGGTTAAATGAACCGGTTTTAACTTCATAACCTGCAGCTTCAGCTTCTTGTTCAGTTAAGCCAACCCATGCAATTTCAGGATGGGTATAGATAACATTGATAATAGTGTCATAGTTAACTTGGGCTTTTTCGCCATGAATACGCTCAACAGCCATCATGCCCTCTTCCATTGCTTTATGCGCAAGCATAGGACCGCGGACTAGATCACCGATCGCATAGACACCATCAAGATTGGTTTTACACTGGTCATTGACATCGATAAGACCACGTTCAGTCAAAGCAATACCACTGTCTTCACCCAGTAACTTTTCAGAATAAGCACGGCGACCGACACAAACGATGAGTTTATCGAAGCTCTCTTCGCTAGACTCGCCTTTAGTTTCACTAGTAACAATAACTTGATCGCCTTTTACTTCAGCATTGGTCACTTTGGTATCGACACGGATATCAAGACCTTGCTTTTTCAGCATTTTACCAGCTTCTTTAGCGATGTCTTTGTCAGCTGCTGCTAAGAAGCTAGGTAATGCTTCATAGACGACCACTTCAGCGCCCAGACGACGCCATACAGAACCAAGCTCAAGACCGATAACACCGGCGCCGATTACGCCTAAACGCTTAGGTACGGCAGTGAAATCAAGCGCGCCGGTAGAGTCAACGATACGATCGCCATCAGTCTTAGCAACTGGGATATCGATAGGCACTGAACCTGCCGCCAAAATGACATTTTTTGCAGTAATAGTCGTTTCTGCTTCGTCAGCAAGCGCGGTAAATTTAACTTTTTTATCAGCGCCCTTACCGTCTTCTAACGTGCCCCAGCCTTGTAGCCAGTCAACGCCATTGCCTTTTAATAACGCTGCAACACCGCCCGTCAATTGCTTAACGATGCCTTCTTTACGAGCTATCATTTGCTCGATATCGATAGCGACGTCGCCGGTGCTGATGCCATGCTCAGCAAGATCATGCTTAGTAGCTTCATAGCGATGCGAGCTATCAAGTAACGCTTTTGATGGGATACAACCAACGTTTAAGCAAGTACCGCCAAGCGCTGGCTCACCTTTATAAACGCGCTTTTCGATACAAGCAACGCTCATACCCAACTGCCCTGCACGGATTGCGGCTTCATAACCACCAGGTCCGCCGCCGATGACGACTAAATCATAACTGTCTTTCATAACACGTTCCTATTTCTAATTTTAGGTATCATATAAGCCAATTTCATCTCGTTAGTAAACAATCGACATATCTACTCGATAACCAATACGATATCTAAGTGTTAGATAGTAGATGCATTTAAAAAGACGATAAAGATGGCTGCTAAATGTTCTTAGCTTGTTGCTCATAAGATAGAACTGAAAAAGCTAAGAGGCACTAAAAGATAATCTAGACAAAGTTAAAAAGCTTGTATCAGCAGGACTGATACAAGCTTAAGAGCTTAGAGGTCTAGTAATAACATGGCTGGATCTTCAACCAATTCTTTGATAGTTACTAAGAACTGTACAGCTTCTTTGCCATCAATCATACGATGGTCATAAGATAGAGCAAGGTACATCATCGGTAAGATTTCAACTTTACCATCGACTGCCATTGGGCGGTCGTTGATCGCATGCATACCTAGGATAGCAGTCTGTGGCGGATTCAAGATAGGCGTCGACATTAATGAGCCAAATACACCGCCGTTTGAGATAGTGAATGTACCACCAGTCATGTCTTCCAGACCAAGCTTACCTTTTTGGGCAAGACCACCTAGCTCACGGATTTTGCTTTCGACATCCGCCATGCTCATGCGATCGGTATCACGCAATACAGGAACGACTAAGCCACGATCTGATGATACCGCAACACCGATATCATAAAAACCATGATAAACAATGTCATCGCCATCTAGTGAAGCATTTACTGCTGGGAAGCGTTTAAGTGCTTCGGTCGCCGCTTTCACAAACAATGACATAAAGCCTAGACGTACACCGTGACGTTTTTCGAACTGGTCTTTATACTTAGCACGCATATCCATCAACGGCTTCATATTAACTTCGTTGAACGTCGTTAGCATCGCTGTTTCTTGTGATGCTGATAACAAACGCTCAGCAACACGCTTACGAAGGCGCGTCATTGGAACACGTTTTTCAGTACGCTCGCCAGTTGATTCAGCGACTGGACGACCACTATCAGATTTGATAGAGCTGTCTGCTTTTAGCGTTGGGTTTGACATGTCAGTTTTAGTGACACGACCGCCGCGACCACTACCTTCGACATCTTTAGGATCTACGCCGCTTTCTTTTGCTGCTTTACGTACTGCAGGACTTTGATCTTTATGGTCGGCTTCATCTTTTTTATCGGTAACTTGTACTGGCTCGCCGCCATCTGTCGCTTGCTTCAATTGTACCGGTGCTGCTGGTTGATCTGGATCGACTGCTGGCGCAGCAGCATCCGCGCTGGCACCTGCTTCAAATTCAGCAATGAGCTCGTCAGACAAAACCGTGTCGTCTACTTGCTTAACGATTCTAGTGACCACACCATTATCTGGCGCAACCACTTCTAATACAACTTTGTCAGTCTCGATTTCAGCTAATAGGTCATCACGGTTAACTTGTTGACCTTCAGTGACGTGCCACTCAACGATTGTGCCATCGGCAACTGATTCTGGAAAAACGGGGGCTTTGATATCAGCCATCGATATACTCCTTAGATTTGGATATTACTATTTATAATTAAGTCGTGATAGGCAGTCAGTACCTTTTTAAAGTCTATTACTTAGATTCTTTTACAAAGTACTGACTGTTATCGCCTGATGCATTTATTTTATATAATCTGTTATTTAAACAATCTACTATTTAGACAGCTCATCTACACTGATACCAAGACCACCAGCGATCAAATTCTGTTGCTGTTGGATGTGTAGTTTTGCAGAACCTGTTGCAGGTGCCGCACTAGCAGGACGCGCTACCGGCTCCATCACTTTTGCCTTGGTTGGATGCGGTACTACGATACGGAACATATGCGGTGCTAAATAATACCAAGCACCTTGGTTAAGAGGTTCTTCTTGTGTCCAAACAATTTCTTTTAGATTGCTATACTTTTCAATTTCAGCAATCAAACGCTTTTCTGGTAATGGATAAAGCTGCTCGATACGAACGATCGCAACATGGTCTAAACCTAATGCACGACGCTGTTCTAGTAAGTCATAATAAACTTTACCACCACATAGCACCATACGAGTCACGTTGTCCGCATTTTGCTGATCCATCTCTGGCAACACGGTTTCAAATTTACCATTAGCCAATTCTTCAAGGTTTGATGTGGCAAGTTTATGACGCAGCAAACTTTTCGGCGACATAACGATTAACGGCTTGCGAATTGGGCGCACCGCTTGACGACGTAACGCATGATAAATCTGCGCAGGCGTCGTTGGCGTAATGACTTGCATGTTGTCTTCAGCACATAGCTGTAAGAAGCGCTCAAGACGAGCAGATGAATGCTCAGGACCTTGACCTTCAAAGCCATGTGGCAATAGCATGGTTAGACCGCAAACACGCTGCCATTTAGTCTCACCACTTGAGATAAATTGGTCAATAACAACTTGGGCACCGTTGACGAAATCACCAAACTGCGCTTCCCATACGACGAGTGCATTTGGCACTGTGGTCGCATAACCATACTCAAAAGCCAATACCGCTTCTTCTGATAACAATGAGTTATAAGTCGCAAAACGGGCTTGTGTTTCACTCATGTGAGCAAGTGGCACATACATGCTGCCATCTTCAATGTTATATAGCTCACTATGACGATGCGAGAAGGTACCACGGCCTACATCTTCACCAGTAATACGTACCAATACTTTATCGTTATCGACCAGTGACGCGTATGCTAATGTCTCGGCAGCACCCCAGTTTAATGGCTCTTCGCCTGTTTGCATGGCTAAGCGTTGTTCGACAACTTTTTGTACTTGGCGTTGTAACTTATAGCCTTCAGGCATCTCCGCCATACGGCGGCCATAACCTTTTAGCACTTCGATATCGACGCTAGTATCCCAATCATCGACCAAGTCATGACCAAGATAAGGTTTCCAATCGACAAATAGCTCTTCGTTAGGCTCGCTTACCAATGAGTTGGCAACATATTCACCGCGGTCTAAAGATTCACGATATTCATCTTCGTAGCGTTTTTCATCTTCTTGGCTAAGCAGACCTTCTTCAATAAGCTTTTGCGCATAGATAGTACGAGTGGTTGGTAGCTTCTTAATCACTGCATACATCAGTGGCTGGGTCGCTGAAGGCTCATCGGCCTCGTTGTGACCATTGCGACGATAGCAAAAGAGATCAATGATGATATCTTTATCAAACTCGTGACGATAATCTAATGCCAATTGCGCCGCAAATACCACAGACTCAGGATCATCGCCGTTTACATGTAAAATTGGCGCATGAACCATTTTTGCCACATCGGTACAATATTCGGTTGAGCGTGCATCTTCTTGACGACTGGTAGTAAAACCAACTTGGTTATTAATAACAATATGTACCGTACCACCCGTGGTATAAGCGCGGGTTTGTGACATTTGGAAGGTTTCTTGCACCACCCCTTGACCAGCAAATGCGGCATCACCATGAATGACGATTGGTAATACTGAATTACCCGTCTTATTTTCATGAAGTGGCTGATCGTTACGACGTACTTGACGGGCGCGTACAGAGCCTTGTAATACTGGAGCAACGATTTCAAGATGCGATGGGTTAAACGCTAATGCTAAATGTGTCTCGCCACCTGGAGTCATCACGTTTGACGAAAAACCATTATGATATTTAACGTCGCCTGAGCCTTTTTCTGGCTGAACTTTGCCATCAAATTCGTCAAACAAATCGGCTGGATTTTTACCTAGAATGTTTACCAGTAGGTTTAAACGTCCACGGTGAGCCATACCGATAACCATCTCTTTAGTGCCATAACCGCCAGCACGTTGGATGATTTCGTTAATAGCAGGAATAAAGCTTTCGCCGCCCTCTAGACCAAAACGCTTAACGCCCGTGTACTTACGAGCAAGATACTTCTCTAAACCTTCTGCTGCGGTCAGGCGCTCAAGAATAGATAAACGTTTTTCTGTATCAAATTTGATATACCCTAGATTGCTCTCGAGATATTTTTCCATCCAGCGCTTTTCTGTGCTGGTGGTCACGTGCATATACTCTATGCCAATATAACGGCAGTAGACGCGCTCCATGATTTCAATAATCTCGCGTAGCGTTGCTTCATTCTTACCAATATTTAAATCATTGGTAGGAAATACCGTATCGAGATCTGCTTCAGAGAGATTATGATAAGCAAGGGTTAGGTCTTCTATTTCCGCGCGTGGATTTAGATTTAATGGATCAAGCTTGGCATGGCGATGACCGCGGCGACGATAGGCAGAGATCAGTTGCTGTACACCCATTTTTTTAGGGCTGCCAACATTGTCTGACTTACCAGTAGCAGAGTTATTCGTTTCAGCGCTGACCTTGTTAGCCGTCTGATTGCGCGCTAGCAACAAGAACTGGTCTTTAATGGCATTGTGCTGCTCATCATTTGGCGACTTGTATTGTTCAAAATATTCTTGCCAATCTGTATCGACGCTACTAGGATCGTCTAGATATTGCTCATAGAGCGCTTCAATATAATTGACATTATCAGCGGCCAGTTCAGTTTGGTCTACGCTCACTGCTTCTTTAGTTATACTATTCATAATAATCGTCTATTTGATAGATAAATGAATGGAATCGTGCTTATTATTGTTTAATCGGTTGTATGCTAGCTATTTAATACTATTATTTAAAAATTGACCGTTACAACCGCTGCATAGTCTTTTACAGAAATGGTCGAATCATGACTTTTTAAGGTTAAACGCTCATTAAATTTAGTGGCCATTTAACGATAAAAATCATAATTACAATACCGAGACTATCATTATAATTATTTGTGAACGTCCAGTTTTCTCATATGGCTCGTTTCACAACATTAATTTATATATAATCCTCTCAGCTATAACCAAATCATTAACCATAAGGTTTGAACCGAACGTTTTTTCTTTCAGCTGGCCTATTTATTGGCTATTTCTGCTGAAACAACGTTCTACGGTAGCTTTTTGAAGATTATTACGCTAAATACATATTGCCGTATAGCGTAACATGCCTACTTTATAGGCCATAGTTTGTTTGTTCAATACTAGGTATTTAGGTAATGAATATTGATTATCATTTTTAGCGACTTATAAGTGGTCTCTATCAATTCATACAGACACTTTTATAGGTGTTTTTTATCGCCATGTTACTTATATAAGTGACAGTCATTCTCAGTCCTACTATCATACATATTCTAAGGTTGTTATTTATGTCTATGATATTAGGCTAACTGCGCGTTTTTTCTACGTTTATGGGTTTTCTTTTTCAATTATATAGACAGACGGACCATATAGCAGGTCTTCTTACATATGACCAACGTATTGTTAATACGGCCTTACTTCCAATAACTTATTTTACCATTCTCTCTCAAGCATTAATCCCCAACTATTCATGTCTTCATGTTTTGACAATGACTGTCGTTTATGAAAAAAAATACTAGCTTTTGAGTTGGTAAAGTTGCTAATAGTTAGGTTTTTTGACTAATAAAAAACACCACCTAAGACCAGGTGGTGTTTTTTATAGCGCTATTATAAAGCTAATTGAGCAAAAAAGGTATATTAACCTGCTTGATCGATCAACAAATTACGCAGATGACCAATGGCTTTGGTTGGATTTAAGCCTTTTGGACATACTGACACACAGTTCATAATACCACGGCAACGGAATAAGCTGAATGGATCGTCTAAACGAGCCAGACGAGCACGCGTGTCCGTATCGCGGCTATCAGAAACGAAACGGTTGGCATTTAGAAGTGCTGCTGGACCTAAGAACTTATCAGGGTTCCACCAGAATGATGGGCAGCTGGTTGAACAGCAAGCACATAAAATACACTCATATAGACCATTTAACTTGTCACGCTGCTCAGGTGACTGCAAACGCTCTGTTGCTGGCGCTGGCTGGTCATTGATCAAGAACGGGTGTATTTTTTCATATTGCTCGTAGAATTGGTTCATGTCGACAACCAAATCACGAACCACTGGCAAACCTGGTAATGGGCGAACCGTTACTTTTTCAGGCAAAGTGTTCATGTTGATTAGACATGCCAGACCGTTTTTACCGTTAATATTCATGCCATCAGAACCACAGATGCCTTCACGGCACGAGCGACGGAAGGTGAGGGTTTCATCTTCCTTTTTTAGGCGTAATAATACGTCAAGCAACATACGATCTGAGTCTAGTAACTCAATCGTATAAGTTTGCATGCGTGGCGCTGCGTCCAGATCAGGATCGTAGCGATAAATCTCGATGGTGCGAGTACCTCGGCTCATAATGCTAAACTCCACACGTCGGTGATGGCGAGCGTACAAGGCTTGCAACCTAAAGATTGCAATATATCAGCGCTAATACTTCTTAAGTATAGCGCTGATATCAGCTCGTAGCTGGCGGTCACCTTTTTAATAAATTAATAAGGGATAAACATTTATGCTGTTCGTATAAATCAAGCGCACGCAGTCTAGAATTAATAGACTCGGACTTTTGGCTCGATATAATCAACTGTCAATGGTATTTTACGAACTGGCTTATAGATAACTTTATTACCTTCAGAATACCATAAGGTATGCTTCATCCAATCGTTATCGTTACGACCATTTGGTGCATATTCATCATCTTCAGGACGGTCATAATCAGAGACACTGTGCGCGCCGCGGCTTTCATGACGTTTAGCAGCAGATATCATCGTGGCTTTTGCCACTTCATAAAGGTTTGCCACTTCAAAGGCTTCAATACGGGCAGTGTTAAAGACTTGTGATTTATCAGCCAAATGGATTTGGTCAATCTTGTCACCTAGCGCTAGGATTTTTGCAACGCCTTCGTCCATCATTGCTTGCGTACGGAATACACTCGCATGCGTTTGCATGGTCGCACGAATCTCATCCGCTACATCTTGTGCATTATAGCCTTCAGTCGACTGTTGTAGCTTGTCTAAACGACCCACGGTATAATCAAGCACGCGAGGATCAAGTGGCTTATAGTTATGGTCAGCATGATGGAACTCATCAACGATATGCTTACCGGCAGCGCGACCAAACACTAGTAAATCTAGTAGTGAGTTGGTACCTAAACGGTTGGCACCGTGCACACTAACACAAGCACATTCACCGATGGCATAAAGACCTTTAACGACGTTGCCCTTTGCGTATAGACCATCTTCATCAGTGCCTGCTTCTAGATCCGGTACAATCACTTGACCATGAATCGTGGTTGGAATACCACCCATCATATAGTGAATGGTTGGGATAACTGGAATCGGCTCTTTTGTGATATCGACGTTGGCAAAGTTTTTACCAATTTCAAATACTGATGGCAGACGCTTCATGATGGTTTCAACGCCTAAATGCGTCATATCCATGACGATATGGTCAGCATTTGGACCACAACCACGACCTTCTTTAATTTCTTGGTCCATAGAACGTGATACTAAATCACGTGGCGCCAAGTCTTTAACGGTTGGCGCATAACGCTCCATGAAGGCTTCGCCATCTTTATTACGTAAGATCGCCCCTTCACCGCGGCAACCTTCAGTCAATAGCACGCCTGCGCCATGAACCCCAGTTGGATGGAACTGCCAGAACTCCATATCTTGCAATGGAATACCGGCGCGTACTGCCATGCCAATACCGTCACCAGTATTAATATAAGCGTTGGTAGATGCTGCAAAGATACGACCAGCACCGCCTGTTGCTAATACCGTAATCGGTGATTGGAATACCGCAACCGTACCTGTTTCTTGTTCAATCGCAATAACGCCATTGATATTACCGGCGTCGTCTTTGATCAAATCAAGGGCAATCCACTCGATAAAGAACTCAGTACCTTGCTGTAGATTTTTCTGATATAACGTATGTAATAGTGCGTGACCAGTACGGTCAGCAGCAGCACAAGCACGTTGTACGGCCTTTTCGCCATAGTTTGAAGTATGACCACCAAACGGACGTTGATAAATCGTGCCATCTTCGTTACGGTCAAATGGCATACCCATGTGCTCAAGCTCGTATACCACTTTTGGTGCTTCACGGCACATATACTCAATCGCGTCTTGGTCACCTAACCAATCTGACCCTTTAACGGTGTCATAAAAGTGAAAGTGCCAGTTGTCATTGCTCATATTACCCAAACTTGCGCCAATACCACCTTGCGCTGCAACGGTGTGCGAACGGGTTGGGAATACTTTGGTAAGGACTGCAACCTTCATGCCCGCTTCGGCTAAATGCAATGAAGCACGCATACCTGAGCCGCCGCCACCAACGATGACCGCGTCATAGTTCAGGGTTTTAATATTGCTAATGGTATTATCTTGTCTAGTTGCCATTACGGTTTTCCTAATGCCTGTTAATGCTTAGAAGTAAATAAAAAGGTTGTTGTATCAATTATCGTATGACAAGGTTGAATAAATTTTTACTTCAATCCTGCTTACTTTCATCAACTTGCTTGCTATCATCAAATAGCAAGCAAACAACCTTCAACCACTCAATTTGCATATCTATCTTTATATTGGGTCCACTCACTGACTAAACCATGATGCATCTATTATATAAGTGACTGGTTAAGTCAGTGGTGTCCAACGCTATGATTGGCTATGACTATTTTTGGCTACTAACGGACTTTTCTAAGACAAATCAACTGTTTTAAAACAATCTAACAGTTAATAAATCGCTCAGATCAACCCGCTCTTATTGATAACTATCAAATAAATAAGTATCGAAATTCATGACTAGTGGTTAAACAGCAACAACACCGAAGCCATTACCCCAAAAAATCATGATGCCCCAAAATAGAAAAACTAAAATAGCGATAATCATTAATGACTGTAGTACCAAACGCAGTCCTGCTGCGCTTGAGCCCAGTTTTCCAGTTGTAATATAATCGGTAAAAACTGTCCACATCCCAACCCAAGCATGACCCGCTAGCGCTAAAACAGCAAGCAAGCTAAACAGACGCATAGGCAAACTGGTCATAAATTGTGACCATTCAACGAAGCTCACATCACCATGAGTTAAAAAGAAGCCCAGTAATACCACGCTGTATACGGCTAAAATGACCGCACTGATACGCTGGATAATCCAATCGCGTGTGCCTGAGCCCGTCAGACCCGTTGCGCTTTTGATTCCTGAATCATTTTTTATCATTAGAACATCACCCATACAAATGACGCGACAATTAAGATTGCTGCAATTACAAAGCTAATCATAGAAGCGGCACGGCCAGATTTTAGCTCTTCGTTCATGCCCATATCAGCAAATAAATGCTTGATACCCATCACAAAGTGATAAGCGATAGCGGCGACAAAAATCCACGCCAAAAAGCGAACGAGAACATTGTCAAACACGGTTTCAAAACTCTCAGGCGACGCCAAAGAATTCTGCAATAACCACAGCATGACAGGGATAAGTAGAAATAAAACAATGCCAGATATACGATGCAAGATTGAAGCAATTGCAATCGGTGAGCGGTTCACGCTAATCACTTGGCTTAAGGGCAGGTCAATAGGTCGGTTGCTTTTCACAGCGGGCATCCTTTTTGCGGTTATGTCTGGTAGTTACTTATGATTTAGCAATCGTCTGCCAAATACACTGAGCACCACACAAGACGAATAAAGTAAGGAAGGGCTAGCTGACGTCGTTTAATTTGCACTAAATTTGAAAGCTGGACATGGGTTATACGGTCTTTATAGACGGTGTAACATAGCTCTTTAAATGGATACACCCTTTCAACAGCACTCTTTTTACTTACTTTTTAACAGTAAGAGCGAAGCATGGGGTAAATCGATTAACTATTCTATTTTTACTGGTTGCCATTAACAAAAAAAGATAACGCCGTTGTGTCATCTCTATATTATCATTTTTTGTTAAGGTAAACTTCACTGTCGACTATTTAAAAATAGAACAGTTAACAAGAATATTCAAGCGATAAGCTAAGTTCGGTCTATAAACTGACTGTCCAATCGTAACAAAGTATGAGCAAAGCAGAGCTTTCCCCGTTATTTATTAAAATGACTTATCAATTTGCGCAAAGCTAGTGCCAGTTAAATCCCTACAATTATAAAATGACTGAGCCCTAATTACAAATTTATCCCCTGAATAGTGGTTATTAGAGATTAATTAACAAAAAACTGGCTATTTGCAATATGAATTCATTAGTATTACTCAGGCTTGATAAATCATAAACCCAAACGAATTTGGCGGTCACTCATACTCTGTCTGTTTCATCGTATGTGAGATGAAGTATTGGCGCTGATTATCTAGCTGAAAACGCTTTACTATTATAATGTTAATGAGAATCATTACATGATGATAAATAAGCTTGTTTACAGCCAGATTACTGATTAGACATATTTTGATACAAAGTTTACAGTACATAAGTACTCTGAAACCACGACAATCACAGACATTGCAGGTAAAAGTCTTTTCAAAACCTAAGTAATAACTGCTAATATAGCCTGCATATTAAATGAGTTAAATTCATTTTAACCATTTGTGACGCGAGGGTATGCGTCTCTATATTTTTATTCTAACAAGTTAAAGCACTGGAGATTAAATTATGGCTGATAATCAAGCCACATTAACCGTAGATGGTAAGGATTACCAACTTCCTATTACCGAAGGGACTTTAGGGCCGTCAGTTATCGATGTTGCTGCTTTCCAAAAAGCTGGCTACTGGACTTATGATCCAGGCTTCATGGCCACAGCGCCTGTTGAGTCAAAGATTACTTTTATTGATGGTGGTAAAGGCGAGCTATTGCATCGTGGCTACCCTATCGACCAGTTAGCAAACAATGCAGAATATTTAGAAGTGGCTTATGCGCTGATTCATGGCGACCTGCCTAATGCTGAGCAAAAAGCTGATTTCTTTGAAAAAATCCGTAAGCACACCGGTGTTCATGACCAATTGCGTAAATTCTTTGAAGGCTTCCGTCGTGACGCCCATCCAATGGCAATTATGGTTGGTGTCGTTGGTGCTTTATCAGCGTTTTATCATGAAAACCTAGATGTTAGCAATGAAGAACATCGTGAGATTACCGCGATTCGTCTAATCGCTAAGATGCCAACGCTTGCTGCGATGAGTTATAAATACTCACAAGGCGAACCGTTCATGTATCCACGTAATGACTTCAATTATGCGGAAAACTTCTTATACATGATGTTTGCAACGCCTGCTGATGTTGATTATAAAACCAACGACGTCATCACTCGCGCCATGGACAAAATCTTTACCTTGCACGCTGATCACGAGCAAAATGCTTCGACGTCTACGGTACGTTTAGCTGGCTCTACTGGCGCAAACCCTTACGCTTGTATCGCTGCTGGTATCGCCGCCCTTTGGGGTCCATCACATGGCGGCGCCAACGAAGCGGTGCTTGAGATGCTAGATGAAATCGGTTCTGTAGAAAACGTGCCTGAATTCATGGAAAAAGTGAAGAGCCGTGAAGTGAAGCTGATGGGCTTTGGTCACCGTGTTTATAAAAACTTTGACCCACGCGCACAAGTACTGAAAAAGACTTGTGACGAGGTGCTACAGGCTCTAGGTATTGACGATCCAAAGCTTAAACTTGCGATGGAACTTGAGAAAATCGCCTTAGAAGACCCGTTCTTCATTGAGCGTAACCTGTATCCAAACGTTGACTTTTACTCTGGCATCATCTTAAAGGCCATCGGTATCCCAACCTCAATGTTTACCGTTATCTTCTCATTGGCACGTACCTCTGGCTGGATCAGCCATTGGCTTGAGATGCACAGCGCACCGTTCAAAATCGGTCGTCCACGTCAGTTATATACTGGTGAGAAACAACGCGAATTCGTTAAAGTAGAAGACCGTAAATAGTTTTTAGCAATGCATAAAAAATCTCGCCATGTGCGAGATTTTTTTATTTTATGGCTAGATTTGACAGATTATTTAAACTCTTTTAGCGTTTGCTCATATTTGGCGATTTGCTCATCATAGCCTTTGATAGTTTCGTTAAACTTCGACATCAGCATCTCGAACTCTTTTTGTTGATTTAATTTCATTTGCTGCATATCTAGCACTTGCTGCGCTTCTATCTGCTCCCACACTTGATGTTGAATAATCAAACGCGCCAGTGCTGGGCTTTTGGCGCTGACTCTACCAGCAATTTCCGCATCTTCAAAAAGCTGTGGCACTAAGGTTGCGATATCAATCAACGTATCAACATCTTCTGCACTTAGTGGCGTGGTCACTGGCTGATAAAGGGCTTCCATCGCTTGTTCATAGCGTTCTATAATCTGCTCTTCGGTCAATAGGACAGGCTTGCGTGGCTCTAAGCTAATACGTTTTAACACCGTTAAGTCGCGCTCACCAACTTCGGTACTGGTATTAATTTCAGTATCTGTAGCAGGTTTATTATCAATATCCGCTATTGAAACAGGGTCTGCTGAATCAAGCGCAGCTGGTTCAAGCGCTGTACTATTATTAGCACCTGCTGCAGGCAAACTATTACTATCGGTAGTTTGTTCATTGTTATTTTTAGTATTACTGTCAGCAGAATCAGTTGCGCTATCAACCAATAAAGAGCTTCCATTACCGGAGGCATCAGCAGCTTGCAACGACTCATACTCTGCTTGCAAACGCTGCTGTAGTCCTTGAAATTGAGTCACATACAAAGGCTGAAACTGCTCTATACGTGCGGCAGCTGAGTCACTTTTCGGCATAGGCTGGCTATCTTCAGCCCTCATTTGCTCGCTGGTTTTCTCACTATTTTGAGCATTATCCGGCACAGTTTCGTCTGCTGCTTGTTGCTGACAACCACTCAAAAACAATATGGCTGTCAGTGTGGCTGCAAGTAACATTGGAGCTTGACGTGGAATCATGATGCCTTGATTTGCAAGGTTATGATGGGCACCCGTATGAGGTGTTGCGAGCAAAAGTTTAAACATCCGAGTACCTATCCTTTATTAAAAGCAGAATATTAAGTAGTAATATAGAGAGTAAACATAAAAATTAAACGTTGAATGAGTTGTCGCTATGCTGAGTATTATTAACAGACTGCCCAGCTAGAAATGGAATACAGGCTTCTAAATCCTGACAGTCTTGTCCACGCTGACGACGAATAAAGTAATCTTGAACCATACGTGCTTGTTGCTCAATACCGTACTTAAAAAAAGATTTACCCACCTCTAACACATAGTCATAGCGACGATTAATGATAGCGCCGCGCACCACTTTTAAGCCACGCTGTAGTTGCCAAACGTGCGTCAACTCATGTATAAGCCAGCTTTGTTTACTCAATGACGCCTCACTAAAGTCTTCGATCCAGTCTGCCGGATGAAAATAAATATGACCATTCGGGCTAACGGCATAATTTTTGAGTACCCACCAAGCCGTTTTAAGCTGAATATCATCAAGGCTGAGACTGTCACCAAATACTGAGCGTGCCAGTACTATTTCTCCAGCAGTTAGCTTACGGGAATATCGTTTTGCAGCTCTAGTAGCTGGATCATGATTGAATAAGCGTTTAAAAGTTGACTGCAACATTATTAATATCATCCGTTATGTTTGATATATTAGGCTGATAGAGAGAGTTAATCCCTTAATAAGGGTAAAAATCTAAAAAATAAAGTCTTAAAGACATAAGCTGTACATTTAGCTGACTTTTATTAACGTAAATCTGCGTTAGCCTAGCCCATATGATAGCCATTAATGACAATATTAATTATGTATAGTGTATTCAAGATAAAAGAAATATACCTAAAAATAGTGTTTATTAATATAAAAAATTTAAGTTCTCATGCCGCTGTAGCCAATTGATAACCATTCGATTTTATAATAGAGAGCCTTATGCCGCCTAACTTTCATGCTGATACTCCCCTCGCCCAGCGCATGCGCCCTACGACGCTCGATGCTATTATTGGTCAAGAGCATTTATTGGCAGCAGGCGCACCATTACGGCGCTTAGTGGAACAAGGACACCTGCCCTCTATTATTTTGCATGGCGAAGCTGGTATTGGAAAGACGACTATAGCAATGCTATTAGCAGATGCGGTTGGCAGACCGTTTCATGCGTTATCAGCCCTGAATACAGGGGTAAAACAATTACGTGAAGTGTTGGATAGTAAGGACTCGTTAAGCTTTGAGTCACCGGTGGTCTTTATTGACGAGATTCACCGCTTTAATAAAGCCCAGCAAGATGCATTACTCGGCGCCGTAGAATCTGGTGATATTACCTTGATTGGGGCGACGACCGAAAATCCATCTTTTAGCGTCAATAACGCTTTATTATCACGTTGCCAAGTATATCGTTTACAGCCGCTCACACCTGAGCAAATCAGCGCGGTATTACAGCGTGCGCTTTTAGAAGATAAAGTATTGAAAAACTTAACGGTAGATTTGCAGGCGCAAGAGACTATCAGTCAATTGGCGCATGGTGATGCAAGAAAAGCGCTAAATATATTAGAGCTAGCGATTCAAACCGCTGATTCTAATCAATCACCGCTTGTTATTGATGATGCACTGGTCGCCCGTGTCGCCCAGACCGCGCTGGTGCGTTATGATAAAGATGGTGAGCAGCATTACGATATTATATCCGCCATGATAAAGTCCGTCCGTGGCTCAGATCCAGATGCAGCGCTATACTGGATGGCCCGCATGTTAGTCGGTGGTGAGCCAGCAGACTTTATCGCGCGGCGTTTGGTCATTTTAGCCAGTGAAGATATTGGCAATGCTAATCCCAACGCCTTACTTCTCGCTGACGCTGCTCTGCGTAGTGTGCAGTCAATCGGTATGCCAGAAGCGCGTATTATATTAGGGCAAGTGGTGGTTTATCTTGCGACCAGCGCTAAAAGCAATAGCACCTATAAAGCGATTAATGCGGCAATGGCACTGGCAGAAAAAGACGCCTCGCCTGTCCCTTTACACTTGCGTAACGGCGTGACCAAGCTCATGCGTGAACAAGGCTACGGTAAAGACTATGCTTACCCACATAATTATCCCAACCATTATTATGCGCAAACTTATTTGCCCGATAATTTAGTAGGCACATGCTTTTATGAATTTGCCGATAATCAGCGTGAGCAGCATAGCGAGAAGTTTATGGATTGGCTCAAAAGCCAAGCAGCAAGTAATGATTGATTATTTGAAGAATTTCTTAAAATGACTGCTCTCAAAACCATTATTCAAAGATAATAGTATTTATCATTAATAATACTTATCGCTATTTTTGACATACTAATTGAGATAGTAGGAAGATGAAGCAGCACGTTGGGGTGAAAAGCGTTAAAATGACCTCATAATGATATATAGAAGCTAATTGAAAGAGTCATTTTTATGGCGGTTTACTCTGACTGCAGCGCGCTTTGCTTTAGCACAACAGCGCTTTGACCAATCTACTGCTACAATAAGCAGATAACGCCTTATATCACCAATCACGCCTATCTATAAATAATAAAAGATTGAGACTTCCTATGAGTTTAAATACGATTCCTGAGATTATCGAAGACATTCGTGCTGGAAAAATGGTCATCTTGATGGATGATGAAGATCGTGAAAACGAAGGCGATATCATCATGGCAGCGACCCACGTCCGTCCTGATGATATTAACTTCATGATTACCCATGCACGCGGTTTGGTTTGTCTAACCTTATCACAAGCACGCTGCCAGCAATTGGCGCTGCCGCTAATGTCAGACCGCAATGAGGCAAAGTTTAGTACCAACTTTACCGTCTCTATCGAAGCAGCTGAAGGGGTGACAACTGGTATTTCTGCTGCCGATCGCGCTCGTACCATCCAAGCAGCGGTTGCATCAGCCGCAAAGCCTGCTGACATCGTGCAGCCTGGGCATATTTTCCCAATTATGGCACAAAATGGCGGCGTTCTTCACCGTGCAGGTCATACCGAAGCGGGTTGTGATTTGGCTCGACTGGCAGGTCTAGAGCCTGCAGCCGTTATTGTTGAAATCATCAATGCTGATGGTACGATGGCGCGCCGCGATGATCTTGAAATATTTGCAAAAGAACATGACATCAAAATAGGTACGATTGCTGACTTAATTAACTATCGTATCGCCAATGAGCAAACGGTAGAAGAGATTGAGTCGCATCCGTTTGAGACCGAATATGGGACGTTTACTTTGCATCGTTTTCGCGAGTTTGGTGCTGACGAGACCCATTTAGCCTTAGTCAAAGGCGATGTGAGCCAAGGCGTTAGCACCGTGCGCGTCCATGGATTTCACCCACTACGTGACTTGTTTGCTGCCAAAAATGACACGACCGGACGCAGCGGTTGGAGTGTGCAATCTGCTCTAAAAGAAATTAATGCCTCAGAACGCGGCGTGCTGGTCTGGATTGGTAGCCATCAACCGATTGATTTGGGAGACGCATTGGATAAAGCGTCTGCCAATGAATCTCTCTCAACCATTGCGCAGCAGCCTTATCGCAGCATTGGTGTTGGCGCGCAGATTTTACGCCACTTAGGGGTTCGTGATATGCGCCTATTGTCATCACCGATGAAGTTTTACGCTTTGTCAGGTTTTGATTTGAATGTCGTAGACTTTATTCATGCACCAAAGCAAGATTAATAAGGTTGAATAAACCAACTTAAGCAACCAATACTACTGTCAAACTGACTAAGAAAAAGGGCGTACTAACTTAAGTTAGTACGCCCTTTTTCTTTTTACTAAATATTCAAATATAAAAAACGAGACAATACTTATAATTTAGGTGTATGACCAACGGTTGCTTCTAATGCCAGCAGCCGTGCACGCTCTTCAGTTGTCCACGGTAATTTATCTTTGCCTTCACTATCTAAACGTACCACTACCGCCTCAGCAGTAGCAACGACTGCACATTGCGCGCTGCTATAATAGCTGTACTCTATAACTATACTGGTTGTGCCCAAACGCTGACAACGTACGCCTAATAATAACGTATCAGGATAAGTCACTGGGCGTAAATACTGGCAGCTTGATTGTGCCAATACCGTGACCATGCTGCCATCAAACATGCCTAACGCTTGCAAATAGCCAATACGTGCTGACTCAGCATAGCGATAATACACCACATTATTTAAATGATTAAAGGCATCCATCTCACCCCAATGAATCGGC
Organism: Psychrobacter sp. DAB_AL32B; assembly: GCF_002224105.1. Classification (NCBI taxonomy): domain Bacteria; kingdom Pseudomonadati; phylum Pseudomonadota; class Gammaproteobacteria; order Moraxellales; family Moraxellaceae; genus Psychrobacter; species Psychrobacter sp. DAB_AL32B. Next base: position 20,985 of record NZ_NEXU01000095.1, read on the forward strand.
TGATGGTGAATAATTGGATAATGTGACAGCTCTTCAGGGCCATGTTCATGGTTAGCTGAGATATCAGGCGTTGAATTTGTGGTTTGATGCAAGCTATCCATAACTGTCTGTCTCTTGTTTTTTATATAGTCAGTTCAAAATAAAAGCGATACGATTGTGAGAACGTGCTATTGCTATAATTTTTTCTTGCTTGCTGTTCGCAGGCGTGACAGAGGCTGCAAAGAATTTATAGCTAATAGCACTTTATCGTTTTTAAAATGAATCTACTATACTAATAAATTTTTTAAGCAATATATTAAATCATCAAAGTATCAAATCATTAACGTTGGGACTTGTTTAAAATCTGAGAGGTCAACAATGGCGTTGGTTTTGGCGCATTAGCAATCAGCCGATCTAACCAGTCTATGACTTCTGAGATATCAGTAGGCGATGATTTGGTTTGCAAGTTATTTTTGTTAGACGGTTCTTTGGTTGCCGCTGATGCTGGACGAGACATCTTATTGTCAGTATTAGCATTAGATGCTTTGGGTACTGATTTTTGAGAGTTTAGAGTTTGCAACTGCTTTCGCGCTTGACTCAGATAAGTAATCAGCTGCTCACGCTCGCGCATATTGCTGGCTTGAATCGCTAGATTCAATGTCATAATGACTTCGTGTATCGTGAGCTGTCTGCTCGTTAAGTTTATATCAGAATTAACAGCACTCTCATAGCTGTGCAAAAACTCCTGAATATTTTGGATAGCTATATTTTGTAGCTGCCAAGGACTGGGCTGAGAGCTTCTTGCCTGTAAGCGTTCGATATCTTTTAGCAAGCTCTGTTTAATGACGATGGTGAGCGCTGGGGCAATCTCATTACTGCTTTGGGACAGCTGCCAATGTAGGCCGCGCAACAAATCAATCGCTGCACTGTCGTTATTGTCTACCAACAACCTATCAGCAGCTTGAATTTGAATACGTAATAAATCCAACTGGTTTTGAGCTTGGCTACTAGCGGCAGTGCTAGGCGTCGGCAACGTCTGTTGACTCACGGCAAATAAGCGGTCGTCCATCTCGTTTAAGCGGCTGACCACTTGCTCATTACTTTGCAAGCGCTCATTAATATTATGCTGAAAACGCTGCTGACTGATGTATAGCCATAACAATGCGGCAATCAGCAGCAAAATAACCACCCACTGCAGCCGCACCAAGAACATATTTGCTTGGCGGCGCTGCTGAATAGCAGAAGGCTCCTTCGATAACGATTCAGAGTTCATTGACATAAGGCAGCACCGTTCATGATTAATAATTTTAAGCGCATAAAGTACAGTAAACGCTTTGGGTTTTCAGTAGTTAAAAAAACCACCCTATTTAAACTTTATAAATAAGTAGGATGAATAGCAGCGAGAATGGTTGCTGGCGCTAAATCTTCCACACGCCAATAACTTAACTGCTGAGCAGCGAGCATATTGGCCAAACGTTCACCCAATACTACATAGGCAAAATCTGCTAGCTCAAGCGCTACATTATCTGTTATATCTTTATTTGATGTTGATTTTAATCCCTGCTCCGCTACTGCTTTAACGACACTTTCCCAATGCTCAAAGGCAGTACCACTACTTATAATAACGATGGGCTTTGGTTGTTCTACTGATAGTGTTTGCGGCAAAGACTGTTGCACAAGGAGTTGTACTAGCCACTGTTGATACTGCGCCATGGCATCGATAGGCATCGTGCGCTCGTACCAAGCAATGCTATCGATATGGACACCGCGCGCCTGTAGCGTATCGACCAATAATCGTCGCCCACCAAGACCGCGCCACACCAGCAGCTTATCCCCTGCTTGCAGGCTTTCAATCTCAGGCATCGCCAGCATACCTTCGTTATTGGCAATGGTAGGCTGTAGTACCTGATAGCTGGCAGATGGCAATTTTACCTCATTTAATACCGCGGCAGTCGCTTCACCAACAGCGATTAGATGGCTTGGCGCTGCTAAAATCTCAAAGTTTTCCTCTATGCCGCCTATGCCATCTATTTCTTTATCAGTCGTGTCTTTATCAGTCGCGCCCTTAGCTTGACGTTCACGCTCAAGCAACTGCCAAGCAGCCAAACCTGAGGCTGCCGCTGTCGGACTAACGATAACGAGTGCTTGATACTCACCTTCTAGCCATTGGCGCATCAGTCTCATATCGTCGTCGGTGGTTTGGCGCGGTTGCAGTGTCAACATCGGCATATCAATGACTGACATACCAGCCGCTTGTAGATGTTGCGTCAGCGGTGCGGCACGCTCTACTGGGCGCGTATTGATGACAACTTGCGCCAGCAATGACGGCTTATCAATAGGTTGATTTGAATCCGTGGACTTAGGGGATGACCAAGACATAAACATACCGTAAAAAAAGCGGATGGAATTAGCATAATCATAGAGTAATCTAAACAATGATCACTCTATGATTGAGGTGGTTAAATGTTATCCAGTTTAGATATTATTCAGGATGATAAATCGCTGATAAAATAGCACCAGCACCAGCGTCCAATAACATCTCAGCAACTTCGATGCCCAGCTGGTTGGCTTGGGCTTCTTGCTCAGCTTGACTGCCCGTTAACGTCAGGCGCTTTTCAACTTTAAGCAGCTCGCTACCATCTTCTTGACCGACGCGACCACGCAGCCATAATGTGTCACCAGCATCATTGTTACCATTTTGGCTATTAGCGTTTTGGTTCTTACCACTATCGTCATTACTGGTATCTGTTGCCCCAGCCATTTGTAATACTGCATAAGCTGCGATCGGTACTTGGCAACCACCTTGCAGATGGCGATTTAATGCGCGCTCAGCGATTAAACGGATACGGGCTTTGTCATCATTGAGTGGTGCTAGTAATTTTAATACTTCAGCATCATCTTCACGACATTCAATCGCTAATGCACCTTGCCCAACAGCTGGCAAGCAAATATCGATATCTAATTCACTGCGAATACGCGCATCAAGCTCAATGCGCTGTAGACCACTGGTCGCTAAAATAATAGCATCATACTCGCCCGCATCTAACTTTCTTAGGCGCGTACCGACATTGCCGCGTAGAGTTTTAATTTGTAAATCTGCACGATAGGCTTTGATTTGACACTGACGACGCAAACTGGCAGTACCGACTACCGCACCTTGTGGCAATTCATCGATACTATTATAAGTGTTGGAAACAAAGGCATCCGTTGGCGAAGCACGTTTGCAATAAACACCCAGCATTAATCCTTCCGGTAACTCCATCGGCACGTCTTTTAGAGAATGCACCGCAATATCTGCCTGCCTCTCATATAAGGCTTGCTCAAGCTCTTTGACGAATAAACCTTTACCGCCAATTTTAGCCAGTGGTGTATCCAAAATCTTGTCACCTTTAGTGACAATTTTTAGTAGATTAATCGTCATCTCAGGATACAACTCTAGTAGCCGATCACGAATATGCTCAGCTTGCCATAATGCCAATGGACTTTGGCGCGTGGCGATATTTAAGGTAGTCAAAGCAGGTTGCTTCATGGTGCTCATAAAAGGCCTCAATAAGTTCGATACTAGAATGTCAGTGC
>NZ_NEXU01000096.1:0-9548 GCF_002224105.1 Psychrobacter sp. DAB_AL32B
TATCCAAATTTGTCTCACTTTTAGTGCAAATTTTTAGTAAATTTATCGGCATCTCAGGAAATAATTCGAGTAGACGTTCACTAATATGCTCAGCTTGCCAAAATGCCAATGGACTTTGGCGCGTGGCGATATTTAAGGTAGTCAAAGCAGGTTGCTTCATGGTGCTCATAAAAGGCCTCAATAAGTTCGATACTAGAATGTCAGTGCTCAACAATAATGCTAATTTGTCACACAAAATGGGTACTAAAAACGGTTTATAGAAAATAATAACGCAAAAAAATACCCCTATTTAAGCATAAATAAGGGTTTGATGATATGGCGCGATTATTTCGAGAGATAAGAGCTTCGAAAAAGAAGAGCCTTGAAACTTATATGTTTTGGATTTTTTCACGTAGTGCGGGTAGATGGCGACGGCTGACCGCTAATGTCTCATCAATTCCTTTGAAATGCAATTGATACTGTCCGGCATCTAAAGTTTCTAAAAAGTCCAAATACTTGATGTTGATGATAGCGTTTCGATGCACACGAAACAGTTTCTCTTCAAACTCCTGCTCAAGCTCTTTTAAGGTGTCATCAATGAGAACGATACCATCCTTATGACGTACTTTGACATATTTTTGGTCGGCAGTAAAATAGTAAATATCTTTGAGTTTAATCAGCTCAACACCGCGATGGGTACGTGCCGCAATATGTTCGCGTACCGGCCGTGCTGTTGGATTCTCAAGCTTACGAATCTCATTTAACTGCGCGGCATTTAAGTTGGTGGCTTTTTGTAGCGCTTCTAGTAGCTCATCTTTATTGGCAGGTTTTAGTAGATAACCTATGGCATTGGCTTTTAAAGCAGCAATCGCATAATGATCATAAGCCGTCACAAAGATGATTGCTGGTGGATGTGCAAGCTTCGCAAGCTCTTGGGCACACTCTACACCATCCATCTCGGGCATACGAATATCTAGCAATATGATGTCTGGCTGCTGAGTTTTTACGGCGATAATGGCTGCTATACCCGTTTTTGCTTGAGCAACGACCTCATGACCTGACTCTTGGACAATCCTGACCAAACGCTCACGGGCTAATGGCTCATCATCACAAACTACAATCCGCATGCAAACTCCTTGTTTTTAAGGGCATACTTAGAAAATATTTTAAGAGCATCAATAACATATTAGCACTTACCGCCTATCATTTAGCATAAAATAGCGCCTGATCTAAGTTATAAACCTAACGGCTAGAGCTTGCAAGCCGTTAATATGGCCTTAGTGTTCCTATATGTGCCATAATATAAAAGTCTGGCGATACTTTTTAAAATTTAATCACTCAACTTTAAAGATTAGCAGAGCACATTCGTTAATACTAAGCCATTATCATGGTCACATTGTGATAGATATTGCAATAAATATGCCACTGTTAATGGGAGAGTAATGCACCATCAAAAAAGTAAAGATTATAAACTGACATCTTGCAGCGGATAATCAATAATAGTGATAATTTGTTTCGTCGTCACCGTGCTTTGGATATCGCTACTTTGCCCAAAGTATGCACGTAAGCGCTCCGCTTGAATATAAAAATCCATATGCTGACGTAAATGATGGTTAATCATTAAGGTCTTTTTGGGAAGCTGTACATGGATGGTAATCACAACACGATGCTGCACCCACCTAACTTTAATATCGATATAAATAGTTTCCGTGGTCATCTCAACCACATTGAGTAGCATTTTTTCAATCACGCTTTGTAAGGTCAAGGCGGTGATTACCATGTCATACATCACATCCTCATCGGGTAGCTGCCAAATTATCACCAGCTTATCTCCCAATCGAATAGACTCGATGGCCAAGTAATGCTCACAAAGGGCAACTTCTTCTTCAAAACTAATCTCACGCGCCCCATTAAAACTGGCACGAAATAATGCTGAAACGTGCTGTAATAAATCAGCGGCGCGAGATGGATTGGATTCAATGAGTGACATTAAAGTATTAATAGTATTAAAAAAGAAATGCGGCGCGAGACGGGCTTTAAGTACATCGTTTTGTGCCCTCAATTTTTGCTCAAAGGATTGCTTGAGCGCATTCAACTCACGATGGCGACGTAAAAAGAACAATAACGCTGCGATAGTGAATCCCGCTGTAATGATCATATTAAATACAAGCGCTGAACTAAACGCCTGAAGACTGTACTCAAACAAACCAGAGTTCATCAGAAGTAGCAGGACTAACGTGAGGGTTACTAATGTGCTTGTTGTTAGGATTAGCACAACATACATACTGACAGTCGGTATGCGCAGGCGTTTAAAAACAGGGCGCAGATAGTCAATTAAATAAAAGGAAGGTATCAGCGTTAAGCTGATTTGAAAAAACCTAGCCGTAAACTTTATGATAAATTGCGTTTCATTAGCCACACTGTAGCGATCAACGATCGCCACAAACAACGACCAAAAAAAGATTGCCAGCAGCCATTGCCAAGGTTTCATGAGTTCCATGAACTTGGGTATAAAAAACTCTAAGCGCTCCGCTAGTAAGGCAACCTCATCATTTGCTATACTTGAGTTCTTATTCTCTTGACTTGTCTTGTACCGATATGAACGCAAACTCTTCAAATATTAGTAATCCTGATTCAAATAAAAACTCATCTGTTTCTGATTCTAGCACAGAAGCTTCTCTAACAAATACTGCTGCACTGCAAAGCCCTGCAAGCAGTCAGGGGCAACAGATGTGGGGCGGACGCTTTAGTGAAGCGACAGACAGTTTTGTCGCCGCCTTTACCGCATCCGTTGGCTTCGACCAACGTTTTGCGCGTCACGATATTCAAGGCTCGATTGCTCATGCGACCATGCTTAAAGAATGTGGCATCTTAGAAGCTGATGACGTTGCGACCATTATCGATGGTTTACAGCAAGTGCTGCGTGAAATCGAAGCAGGTGAGTTTAACTGGTCGATTGCCCTTGAAGACGTACACATGAACGTCGAATCACGCTTGACCGATATTGTCGGCGCAGTTGGCAAAAAGCTGCATACTGGACGTAGCCGTAATGATCAGGTCGCCACTGATATTCGCCTTTGGTTACGCGAAGAAACCGATAATATCATTGCTTTATTGGTGCGCTTGCAAAGTGGCTTACTTGATTTGGCTGAGCAACATACCGATACCATTATGCCAGGATTCACTCATCTGCAAACCGCACAGCCAGTGAGCTTTGGTCATCATGTTATGGCATGGTTTGAGATGTTATACCGTGATACCGAACGTCTTGTCGATGCGCGCCGCCGTATCAATCAGATGCCTCTTGGTAGCGCCGCCCTTGCTGGCACCACTTTTCCAATCGACCGTACGATTACCGCTGAGTTATTAGGGTTCGAAGGCATTTGCCAGAATTCACTTGATGCAGTCTCGGATCGTGATTTTGCCATTGAATTTACCTCGGCTGCCTCTATTTTGATGATGCATATGTCACGTATGAGTGAAGAAATTATTCTGTGGATGTCAGCGCAATTTAACTTTGTGCAAATCCCTGATCGCTTTTGTACCGGCTCATCTATCATGCCGCAAAAGAAAAATCCTGACGTACCAGAGTTGGTTCGTGGTAAAGCGGCGCGTGTCTTTGGTCAATTGATGACGCTACTTAGCCTAATGAAAAGTCAGCCGCTTGCCTATAATAAAGACAACCAAGAGGACAAAGAGCCGCTTTTTGATTGCGTTGATACCTTGACGGGCTCGCTATTAGCCTTTGCCGATATGCTACCGAATATCACGCCAAATAAAGAAAATATGCGCGCTGCCACCATGAAAGGTTATGCCACAGCGACTGATTTGGCCGATTACTTAGTACGCAATGGTGTTGCGTTCCGTGATGCGCATGAAGTCGTTGGCAATGCAGTCGCTTTGGGTATTAAAGAAGGCGTGGATTTGAGTGATTTGTCCTTGGCGCAATTGCAGCAGTTTAGCGATGCGATTGGCGATGATGTCTTCGATTATCTAACCTTAGAAGGTTCATTAGCAGCGCGTGACCATTTGGGCGGCACTGCACCCAATCAAGTGAAACAAGCGGTCAGCCGCGCGCGCACGCGTTTAGAAGTGTTTGCTTAGTATTTACTGAATAAAAGTAAAATCGTACAATTAAAAACACCCGCCATCATTGCGGGTATTTTTATTTGTAATACCATCCCCAAATGATACATCAGATACCCTTTGCTAAATCCGCCAAGACCGTTATCATAGATGGATGCAAATATTCGACTCGATAATTTAATATCAATAATAAGGAACTTACTATGACTGAGACTTTTAATCCTCAAGCCAATACCGTATTTTGCCGTAAATATCAGCAACAATTACCAAAAATGCCACATCCGCCCTTCCCTAATAAAAAAGGTCAAGAGCTACAAGAAACTGTATCTGAGAAGGCTTGGAAAGAATGGCTTGAGCAGCAAACGATGCTGATTAACGAAAATCACTTAAGCATGCTCGATCCGGAAGCCAAAAAATTCTTAATCGAACAGCGTGATAAATTTTTGGATAATGAAGACTATGAGCGCGCGCAGGGTTGGACGCCAGAAAGCTAATATTAAGACCGTGATTGTTAAAATAGTTGAAGCCATAACAAACAGGTAAATGACTAGGACTTGTCAGCGAAGTTTGCTAGTATGAAGGTGATTTACAACACTGACAGACTCGGGGTGCGGTGTATTATGGCTTAAAAGCCTTTATACATTCGCTGAGATATCACCCGCCGAACCTGATGCGGTTAGTACCGACGCAGGGAAGTCTTAAGCTTATGTTATACAAGTACAAAGGGCGCGCAGAAATGCCTTGTTATTATGGTCAATATCTAGCAAGTTTTTATAGTGCTACCTGACTATCAATAATAAGCTGCGCCCATCAATCCTTTAGAGATGACTCACTAGATTTCGTTCGGATAGTGCGTTTGTCTTACGATTATATTTGTCCGTATGACATAGACTTACCCCGCAGCTACTGGCGGTGTTGATTTTATTCAAAAACCAACACGCTAGGACAGCATATGACTATTTTACAAGCGACTACCCCCGCCAAAAAAACTGCTAAAACAGATGCGCTAAAGACTCCCGCTCATCGCAACGTAAGCGATGCTCGCTTTGAAGAAGACGCGCGTGATTTACACCGTATTTTACCTGCCTCTTGCAAAGTTTATATCGAAGGCTCGCGCCCTGATATTCAAGTACCGATGCGCGAGATCACCCTTGATCCCACACCGATTCAAGGCGTTCCTGAGAGCGAATGGGAACAAAATCCACCGTTTTATGTCTATGATACTTCAGGCGTTTATACCGACCCCAATGCCAGCATCGACTTGACAAAAGGTCTGCCAAAATTACGTGAAGGTTGGATAAATGAGCGCGGCGATACCGAACAGCTCGCTGGTTTATCAAGCTTATACGGTCTGGCGCGCGCCCGTGATATCAGCACTGCAAACCTACGCTTTGCTCATATTGACAAGCCGCGCCGTGCTAAAGCTGTTGATGGGAAAGTAGGCAACGTTACTCAATTGCATTACGCGCGTCGCGGTATTATTACCCCTGAGATGGAATATATCGCCATCCGCGAAACCCAAAAACAGCATGAGCTGACGGATATGCGCCAACACGATGGGGAGAATTTTGGCGCTAACACACCAATTATTATTACCCCTGAATTTGTACGCAGTGAAGTTGCCGCTGGTCGAGCCATTATCCCAAATAACATCAACCACCCTGAATCTGAGCCGATGATTATTGGGCGCAACTTCTTAGTAAAAATTAACGCCAATATCGGTAACTCTGCGCTGGGCTCTTCTATTGATGAGGAAGTTTCTAAAATGACGTGGGCGACGCGTTGGGGTGCAGATAACATCATGGACTTATCTACTGGTAACCATATTCATGAAACCCGTGAATGGTTGATTCGTAACTCGCCAGTACCAATCGGCACAGTTCCTATTTATCAAGCACTTGAAAAAGTCGATGGCATTGCCGAAGATTTAACGTGGGAAATTTTTCGTGATACCTTAATAGAGCAAGCCGAACAAGGCGTAGATTATTTCACGATTCACGCCGGTGTACTGCTTCGTTATGTGCCGTTGACCGCCAATCGGTTGACTGGCATCGTCTCGCGTGGCGGCTCTATTATGGCGCAGTGGTGCATGTTTCATAATAAAGAGAGCTTTTTATATACCCATTTTGAAGATATCTGCGAGATTATGAAACAGTATGATGTAGCGTTTAGTTTAGGCGACGGTTTACGTCCCGGCTGCTTGCAAGATGCTAATGATAAGGCACAATTTGGAGAATTACGTACCCTTGGCGAGTTAACAAAGGTAGCATGGAAGCATGATGTGCAAGTCATGATTGAAGGCCCTGGGCATGTGGCGATGAACCGTATTAAAGAGAATATGGACTTGCAACTTGAGACGTGTGCCGATGCGCCTTTTTATACCTTAGGACCATTAACTACCGATATTGCACCCGGTTACGACCATATCACCAGTGCCATTGGCGCAGCAATGATTGGCTGGTTTGGCACGGCGATGCTATGTTATGTCACCCCAAAAGAGCATTTAGGTCTGCCGAATAAAAAGGATGTCAAAGATGGTATCATCACTTATAAAATCGCCGCTCACGCTGCTGATCTTGCCAAAGGTCATCCCGGTGCACAAGCTCGTGATAATGCGTTATCCAAAGCGCGTTTTGAATTCCGCTGGGACGATCAGTTTAATCTAGCACTTGACCCTGATACCGCGCGCGAATTCCATGATGAAACCTTACCTAAAGACGCCCATAAATCAGCGCACTTTTGCTCTATGTGTGGGCCGAAGTTTTGCTCAATGAAAATCACTCAAAATGTACGGGCGTACGCCAAAGGGCTAAAAAGTAAAGAGGTATAGAATTTTATAGGCAGCCTTAATATTAGTTATTGTTGCATTCATTTTGCACAAAGAAAACCTCTGTTATTTAAGTAAAAAATACTTATTTAACAGGGGTTTTTATGTTTTTAATGCAAGGCTACACCGTCTTTATAAAGCAAAAATTCAATCTATTGGTTGCTGATCATAACATTAAACAAGTGAATATTTAACTAGTTATCCAAGCTTCTGATATAGCGGCTAAATCATATTTGTCAAAGGAAAGTTTTGAAGGATAAAGGCTCTTTTTGGAATATGAACAATTGTGTAAAGAAACGTAGACAGGAAAATATTTTAGGGTAAGATACTGTTATATAAGTAATAAAGTGTTACATAACAAACAACTACCCTTAAGGTCTCTGTATGAATCATGTTTACCGTGTCGTCTTTAATCATTCTTTAGGTGTTTATCAATGCGTGTCTGAGCTTGCGAAATCCCGTGGCAAATCCTCAGGAAAATCTCAAGTAGCTACTAAGCTTATATTAGCCCCACTAGCTGTAGCCATGCTTAGTTTATCGGGGACCGCAATTGCGGTTACCTATAACGACGGCAAAGTTCACGTAATTGATGATAATCCTTATGTTGTTTCAGAGGATGTTATTGTTAGTGGTAAAGGTACTGAAATAGAAGCTAAATTTCCAACGATTGTAGGTAAAGATGGCAACGGTAAATTAACCTTAGTTGAGGATGGGGTTTTAGACACATTTACACTTACTATTGGCCAAAACGAAGGCTCTAATGGTGAGGTTTTAATTAAAGATAAATCTCAGCTTTATCTTGATAATACGTTGACCGTTGGCGATGCTGGTAAAGGTTTGTTCACATTAAAAAATGATGACCAGAATGCAAAACCAGGAGGTACTGATACCCTTCTCATTTACAAAGACGCTTATATAGGGAATAAGAGTACGGGTGATGGTAAGGTAGTGATTGATGGCAACGGAGCTGATGTAATTTTTAGACAAAACCTATATGTTGGAAATGAAGGTACTGGAAGTTTTACTGTTAAAAATATAGGCGTAGTGAATATCGAAGAAGCCCTTATCGTAGGTAGTAAATTAGGTAGCAAAAATAACCTAGTTGAAGTGTCAACACCAAGCAGGAGTGGACCTAATTCATTTATTTCTGCAGGCAAAGTCATAATAGGTGATGCAGGTGAAGGTGCTCTAAAAATCTCCACTTCTGGTAGTGTTAGCTCCATTAGTGATTTTATCGTCGCCAATCAAACTGGTAGCTCAGGGAGCCTTAATTTAGATAATGGCTCAGTATCTTCTAAAGATGATTTTATTCTCGCTAATGGCAATGGTACGGTCGCCAACGCGACTTTGAGCGCGGATTCACGTTTGTGGTCTGATAAGAATATCATTATCGCTAATGGTGTAGGTAGCGTTGCGAATGTAAATTTAGAAACAGATAGTGAAATAATTACTATTTCTAATGACGTTATTATCGGCAAAAGCGTAGGCGCGGTAGGACAAGTTAAATTAAATGGCTCACGTTTGTACAGTACAAACTTGATTGTAGGACAGCAAGGTAGTGGTACGCTGAATATAGACAATGAGCCTGACAGTATTGGTAAAGTCAGTATCAGCGACACTACTTATGTCGGAGGTTTTGGTGAAAACGCTCAAGAAGCTAAAGGGTCATTAAATATTAATGATGCCTCATTTAGAACAGGTAACCTTGTGATTGGTAATACTGGCTCCGGTATACTCAAGGCTAGCGGAATAGATAGCTATTTATCTGTCAAAGGTATAGAACGAAATATAGCATCAAAGCAGTCTAATATTTATCTAGATGGTACAACTGTTGAAATCAAAGCAGATCAACCAAACTTGTTTGCAAATTTCACTAAGGACAATATTATTCAGCTAGGTAATAAGGGCGTCGTTTTTGATACTGAAGCTTTTGTGTTTAGTGCTGATAAGCCTGATGAGTATATTGCAACTGATGTGGTCATCAATCCAAATGCAGTCATTACAGGAAACGTTGGCAAGATTTCTTTTAAGGACGGTGGCGGTTTTGTAAAGACAGGCTCAGGTAATCTCGAGTTTTCTATGAGTAGTAAGAAGTGGACTGGAGATTTAGGTGTGGCAGAAGGTACACTTAAAATTAACGGTGATTACTCAATGGCAAAAGATGAAACACTGACCATTGGCGTATATGATAATAATAGCAACGGTATCATCGATAACAATGAGTATGGAAAGCTTGTTGTTAACGGGAATATCGATATTAGTGAAGGCGATCTATACGTTTACGCTGAAAATATAGCGAAAGTAAAAACAGACACTAATATTAAAGATGTTGTGAAGGGTAATACTCGAAAAGGTGAGTTTAAAGCAGTAAGTGACAATAGTCTATTAGTCGACTTCGAAGCAGAATATAACGACCCTAGTGCTGTTAGTTTAAAAATGGTTGCTCAAAAGCCAACCGATCCTAAGCCAACTGATCCAAAACCAACTGATCCAAAACCGACTGATCCAAAACCGACCGATCCTAAACCGCCTGATCCACAACCGAATGATACTACACAGACTAATCCTCAACCGACTGACCCTAAAACGAATGATCCTACACCAACTCATCCGCCCACACCTTCACCTCAACCGCCTTCAACTGCACTCACTCATC
>NZ_NEXU01000097.1:0-16490 GCF_002224105.1 Psychrobacter sp. DAB_AL32B
TTGCAGACCGAGTAGCGAATGGTAACAATGACTTGGCTGATGATTTAATTAGCTCAACTGTTAACTTTAACCAATCTCAGCTAGCCCTAGCTGCCAACCAATTACAGCCTTTATTTATGGGTGCCACTAATCGTATCATTACCGATACCAATTATGCGGTTAGCGAAGCGATTACTGAGCATCGTCCAACCACGCCTGAGCGCAATCTTTGGGCAAAAATCATTGGTAGTGAAGGGATTCATGATGCAGAAAACGGTATTACAGGCTATAACTCTGACGGTTACGGTGCCATCGTTGGTTTAGATACCCCTATTAATAGCAATCTAAATCTAGGTGTTGCAGTGTCTTATATCAAAACTGATGCAGATACTGATGGTAGCAACTTAGACCATGAGCTGACTGCTAAAAACTGGCAGATACTAGGCTATGGTAACTATGCCGCAAGTGAAGCTACTGATGTGAACTTTCATGCTGGTGCTGGCAGCAGTGATGTGAAGGGCGAGCGCCATCTGTCCATCTTATCAAATGCTACTGCAACCTCCGATTACTCTGTTGATACCTTACAAGCAGGATTGGGTGTAAGTCATCTTATCGGCGATGTACAGCGTAACATAACACCATTTGCTCAGGTGAACTATGCCCAAGCGAAAAGCGATAGTTACCAAGAAACTGGCTCTGGTGTTTATAATCTAAACGTCGATGAAAATAAATATGAATCAATGCGTTGGACAGCTGGGCTACGTATGTCACAGCTTTTAACACCAAAACTTGCGCTTACGGGTCAATTGGCCGCAGCAATTGAGAATGGTGATAAATATTCTGATATTACTGCCAGCTTCGTTAGTATGCCTAATGATAAGTTCACTACTATTGGTCAGGAAGTTGGTCGTGAGATTGGTATTGCAGGTATCGGTCTTAGCTATATAGCGTCGCCTAATATGAAAATTTCAGCAGGTTATCGTGGAGAGTGGCGTGACAATTACGATGATCAAGGTGCTAGCATCGCGCTACAAACAACGTTTTAATATCTAATATAGTTATACAATAAAACGGCTTGAACCTACTTTAAATTAGGTTCAAGCTTTTTTTATGTTTATACTTTATTCTTTAACTTCGTTTCTTTAAATACTAAACTTTCGACGCCTCATAAATCTCTTCAATCGAAGTATTAATCGTATCAGCAAATTCTTGATCGCTTTGCTGTTTGCTCAAGCCTTCGGTAAAGGCACGCGAGAAACTGGCAATCATGCCTGGATTTTCCTTGAGCTTAGCACAAGCATCACTACGGCTATAGCCACCAGATAGCGCCACAACTCTCAATACTTTTGGATGGTCAATCAGCTCTTGGTAAAATCCAGCTTCTTCAGGCAACGTTAGCTTCAGCATCACTTGCTGCTTATCATTTAAGCGTTCAAGATTATGCAAAATACTGGTCTTAAGTATCAGCTCACAGTCATGTTTTTTAGTACTATTAATATCAACTTCTGGCTCTACAATGGGCATCAAACCCTTTGAGATAATTTGCTTCGCCACATCAAATTGCTGCTGTACGACCAGCTCAATACCATCAACATTTGGCTCATAAATTACTGAGCGCATTTTAGTACCGAATACCGGATAATTTTTAGCCTTGTTTAATAATAGGTCTAAATTAGGTATCGGGCGCATCACTTGCACGCCATTCATGTGTTCCGCCAAACCTTTATCAACTTTTAAAAATGGGACGATATTTTTCTCTTCCCATAGATAATTGGCGGTCGGCTTGCCATTTACTTCACGCTCCATCGTATCTTCGAATAAAATTGCTCCAAGGACGCGCTCATTATCAAACGCTGTGCAAGTCATAATACGGGCACGCATCTCATGTACCAAATCAAACATCGCTTCGTCGTTGTCATAATCGTAACTAGTGACGCCATAATTTTCTAGCGCTTTTGGCGTGCTACCGCCACTTTGGTCGAGTGCTGCGATGAATCCTGAACCGTTTTTTATACGCTGTAATTGTTTTTCGTATTCCATTGAAAGTGCATCCTATTTTTATTAATCAAAATCAAATGTTACAAAGGTAAACGGATATTTATCAATTTATGCATGTCTGTCCGTTTGCAGATAACCTTACCATAGGACGCTCTGTGTGCCTATATCTCGTCAGTTAAAGAATTAGAGAAACTTGTTCTTACGCTAAAATTATTATGCTAAAAACAGTACCGCTACACAGCTTACTGCTAATAATAATCCCACCATGTTGACACGATTAAGCGATTCTTTAAATACGCCGACACCAATAATGGTCGCCACCGCAATAACCCCGACATTCATACCAGTAAAGACAATACTTGGTGATTCAGATAGTATTTGATGGGCGCGGATATAAGCATAAATATTACCGATATTCAGCGCACCTAATAATAATCCAGCTGCCAATGCTCGACCTTGCCAGCGTACCCGAGTGATAAGCAAATAGATAAATAGCAGTAAGCCCGCTAAGCCAAAGCTGACAAACAACGTGAGCGGAAATGCAGCGCCTTGTTTGGCAACTTGCTTAAATAAAATATCAATAACGCCGTAGCCTACCCAAACACCGAATAACCACAGCGGTGTGCGTAGTGCCTGTTTATTAACCACGTTATTGGTCGCAGTATTTGTACTAGTAGTCTCGTTAACAAGTGCGCTTTGCTGCGGGCGATACACCAGTGCCCCAAGTGCTAAGAAACCTAATGCTAAGCCAAAAATGCGCGTGCCTGTTAGCACCTCTCCAAATAAGAGAAACGCCGCAATTATCGGGATAATTAGCGATAAACGCTGAGCAGCATCGGTCGCGACCATGCCAACCGCCGCAATCGCGCGACCAAGAATAACGAACACTGCGGGCAATAATATACCAAGCGCAATGATAATCCCCCACGCGCCACCAAGCTCACCGACTTTGCTGACATCAGGTTTTAATAATAACCAAGTAAGCAAAAAGGCGACTGGATAACCAGCAACGATGGTCTGACGAATATCTATATTTTTTTGTCGTAATATTTTTAATAGCACGGAGACGGCGACGCTACATAACACCGCAATCGTTAAATACATCATAAGTTTCTACCTTAATTGAATCGCAGCCTTGCTTTATTATTATGATCATCATTTAAATGACACTGCTGATAAATGACACAGCTGAAACATTTAGAAAAAAACCATTAAATGTAACAATATATTTCATATACAGCAACTGATATATACGATTTTCAGTTTTCTATTGAGAGTTTTTCAAGCAACATTCGATTAGAAAGGATTTACAGCGTTTAAAAGCATTCAAATTACAATTACCATGCAGGCGCGATTACTAAGTTTTGCTAAAATAGAATGCTATTTTATTAACATAAGTAACCACTCAAGATAACGTTTGCTAGCGTTTATCTTGACGTATTGCTATTGACGTATTACTACCGCCTATGAACGCTCTATTTCGCTTTTTTGAATCCCGCCTATCCGCCTTTCCTGATACCCCAATGCCACTGCCCCGTGATGGGCTGATAAAATTTCTGTGGGCGTGTACCGAAGGTTTGCGCGGCTGGTTACTTCTTTTTATGATTCTGTCCGCTGGTATTGGGGTCTATGAGGCCATGCTGTTTGCATGGATTGGTAATCTGGTCGATTGGCTAGGCACTTATACACCGCAGACGCTATGGACTGAAAAAGGCGATATGCTACTGTTGATGCTAGCCGTGCTGATTATTAGCCCCTTTTGGATTTCCTTATCCTCACTGATTCGCTTTCAATCAATTCAAGGCGTCTTTCCGATGCAGATGCGCTGGCGTTTTCACCAGCGCATGCTCAATCAATCGATGCAATTCTATCAAGATGAGTTCTCTGGTCGGGTCTCTGCTAAAGTCATGCAAACTGCACTAGCGGTACGTGATACGGTCATGACCGTCACTGACATGCTGCTGTATGTCCTCGTCTACTTTATCACCACTGGGGTGATTTTATTTAACTTAGACGTCTTATTACTGATTCCGTTTGTGATTTGGTTTGTGTTATTTGGCCTGACCATGTGGTTTTTTATTCCTAAGCTCAAACATACCGCCATTGTGCAGGCTGATGCTCGTGCATTGATGGTTGGTCGTATCACCGATGCCTATGCTAATATTATGACCGTTAAACTATTTAGCCATTCACGTCGTGAGCTGAGCTATGCTAAAGATGCGATGGGACAGTTTCTAGGTACGGTACACTCGCAAATGCGCTGGGTCTCTCAACTTGAGATCGTTAATCATACTATTAGTGTCATTTTAGTCGGTACTACCGCTGGGATTGGCTTATATTTATGGCAAGGTGGTGCAGTTGGCGTCGGTGCGATTGCCGCGGCAACCGCCATGGCGTTACGGTTGAACGGTCTCACCAAAATGATTATGTGGCAAACCGCCAGCTTATTTGAAAGTATCGGTACGGTTCAAGATGGCATGCGTACCTTATCCGCACCGCAAACCATCGTAGACATACCTAATGCTAAAGCGCTAGTGGTCACAGAGGGCAATATTGTCTTTGATCATGTTGATTTTAGTTACGAAAGCGTCGATATCGAAGGTGAAAAAATTGATACGGTTAGCACTACCCTTACCGCCTCGCACACAAAACTATTAGATGATTTTTATTTAAATATCAAACCGGGTGAAAAGATTGGCTTGGTTGGTCGTTCAGGTGCTGGTAAGTCTACTTTGGTGAATTTACTATTACGATTTTTTGATGTTGATAGCGGCAAGATTTATATCGATGGTCAAGCGATTGACGAGGTGACCCAAGAATCGTTGCGTCAGCAAATTGGTATGGTTACCCAAGATACCTCATTGCTACATCGCACGGTACGTGAAAATATTGCCTATGGTCGCCCTGATGCTAGCGATGATGAAATCGTCTTTGCCGCAAAACAAGCGCAAGCATGGGAATTCATTAAAGACCTATATGATGATAAAGGTAATAAGGGGCTCGATACTCAAGTTGGTGAACGCGGCGTTAAACTCTCTGGTGGTCAACGTCAACGTATTGCTATCGCACGCGTCATGCTCAAAAATGCGCCTATTTTATTGCTTGATGAGGCGACCAGTGCCCTTGATTCTGAAATTGAATTTGCGATTACCGAAAGCTTAAACGACATCATGACTGGTAAAACCGTTATTGCCATTGCTCATCGTCTATCTACTATTGCCGCTCTCGATAGATTAGTGGTTATGGATAAAGGACGTATTATTGAGCAAGGCAGTCATGACGAATTACTGGCATTACATGGCGTCTATGCACGCTTATGGCATCGTCAAAGTGGTGGCTTCTTAGGTGAAGACGACTAGACTGCCATAACTTCGCTCACTCAAAAAACACAGGAATGTGACATCATTATGGAAAATCTTGCAAAAAATATTACGATTTCTGGACAACAAGCACGCTATTACGATCTAGCCGAACTTAACAAAGTAGCGGGTTCAAACCCTACTTCACGTCCTCCGGCACACTTTTATGGTGGCAATAGTTTTCCCGTTGGCACTTACGCACCATTATTAAATGAGCTGGTATCTGACTTTGATATAAGCTCGCTTGCCTTACGCGGCTATTGGTATGATAAGCCGCAGAGCCGTCGCCTCACGCGCGAGCAAGATGCTGATATGCTTATTGAGTTTCTGGAAAAGACGCAAGATAAGCCTATCGTTGGTATTGGACATTCTCAAGGCGCGACTGCTACCGCCATGGCTGCAGCGAAGCGCCCAGAGCTATTCTCACAGCTATACCTAATAGAACCGGTGACATTTACCAAAAAACAAGCGACGATATACAATCTATTGCCGCGTCAGTTTCTACTTAGCCGCGAGCCTTTTAAAAGCACTTTGACCAAGCAATCTACTTGGGCAAGTGTCAATGATTATTATGATAGCCTGCGCGCTCAGCGTGCCTATAAGCGTATCAGTGATGCACACTTGCGGGTGTTTGCTGAGCAAAGCTTGGTGGCAAATCCTGAGGGTAGCTATACATTGATGTTTGCGCCAGAGCAAGAGCTGGCCAACTATTTTGGTGCGCCTCATATTGATGCAGCCCTTAAGCAGCTTAGCTGTCCTTATACGCTTATTACGGGCAAGCCAACGTTATTTATCAATCAACAAGTGCGCAAACAATGGCAAAAATTCGTTCCTGATAACAGCATTATATCCTTGCTAGACTATGGCCACCTGTTACCGATGGAAGCGCCTGAATTATGTGCTCAAGTTATCAATGAGCATTATCAGAGCAGTAAATAGGCTTAATATATGACTGATCTTTTTGCCCCTGCACCGACTGACAATCTATTGCCTTACGACGGTAAAGTGAATGACTTAGGGCTTATTATTGATTATCCTAGCGCTTTATATTATAGCTTGTTGACCGAGCTACCTTGGCAAGCTGATGTTGTGACTTTATTTGGCAAAACCCATATCACGACTCGCCAAATCGTTTGGATGGGTGAAAGTGATATTGGTTACCAATATTCTGGTCATTCGCGTCAAGCGATTCCATGGTCAGATACGATGTTTCATGTGAAACATCATATTGAACAGCAACTATTGAATATCGGTATCGAAGTTAATTTTAACTCGTGCTTACTCAACTATTATCCTACTGGCGCTGACGGTATGGGCTATCATGCGGATGATGAAAAGGAGTTAGGTTTTCAGCCGATTATTGCTTCTTTATCACTGGGTACTACACGCAAATTTGTCTTTAAGCATAAAAAAACTCAAGATAAAGTCGAGCTTTATCTTGAGTCAGGTCAGCTTATCGTGATGCACGGCGATACCCAGACCTTTTGGAAGCACACCATTACTAAGACTAAAACGGTAGATACTGGCCGAATTAGCCTAACGTTTAGACAGATGTCCTGTAATTAATCAAATCTGGCAATCAATCAAATCTAGCTTAGCTTAGCTTACTTTTAAAACAATCTTACCAAAGGTATCACCTTTCTGTAGCTCGCGGTGTGCTTCTACCACCTCAGATAGCGGATAAGTTTGCTGAATCTGTAAGGCTAATTTACCATCAGCGATGTATTGTAAAACCTTTGCCATATCGCAACCACTTGGCTGTACGGCATAACCCTTTACACTTAAGTTTCTACTATTACCTGCTTCTTTTAGCTTATCAACCCAAATCGTTGGCAGCACGTTGACACGTCCATCCGACTTGAGCACGCTAAGCGCACGCACACCCGCATCATTACCAACTAAGTCCAGTAGCACATCGGCTTGTAAGTCAGGGAAGGTATCCTCTTTAGTATAATCAATCCAACCTGCCAGCTTACTTTTATCGATTAAACAATCAAGCTTGGCATATTTTTCTGGCGAGCAAATCACCGTTATTTTTATATTATCTTTTGCGATTTTATTGACTAATAACTGAATAGCCAAATGACCAACACCGCCTGCTGGTGCATTGATCACCACGTGCTCACCTTTTTTAATATCAGCAAACTCTACAAACTGTAGCGCCGTTTGCCCGATACAAGGTAGCGCGCCTGCCTGCTTTAACGTCACAGATTCAGGTATTTTTGCTAGCATCTTGGCATCAACTGCCACATACTCTGCATAGCAGCTGCCGTCAAAGCTAAGAGCTGCTACTTGATCACCAATATCAAATTGCTCGTTATTACTTTTAACTACCTCGCCCGCCACATCAAAGCCTAAAATGGCAGGCTGATCGTGATCGAATTTATTTTTTTGAATGCCATCAGCACCCCAACCTTTACCTTGGCGAGTTTTATAATCGACAGGATTGATACCAGCATAAGCAACTTTTACTAATACTTGGTTATCTTTTAACTCAGGAATAGCTACGTCATCTTGATACATCATTACTTCAGGTTCACCAAATTCACGTATGAGTACGGCGTGTTGAGTGGTAGGTATTTGCTTATCAGACATGATTTATTATCCTTTTATTATTCTAATATTTCTTCGTTCATTAAATTACTACTTCGTGGCTTCGTTATTCTAGGGCAATGCCAACTCTGCACTCAAAGGCAGATGATCCGATAACGTTGACCATGGTTTACCCGTATGTACCCAAGCGTCTTTTATTCTCAGATTACGTACGTAGATACGGTCTAAGCTAAGCACAGGTAGCTTTGCGGGAAATGTTGGGAGCAATTTGCCATGACAGTGTTTAAAAGCTTCCGTCATACCTAAATTAGCAGCGAGTTTATCGCAAGACATTTTTTTCCAGTCATTAAAGTCGCCTGCCAAAATCAATGGCTGGTCAGGTGCAATCTCATTACGGACGTAATTAGCAATGGCTTCGTATTGCTTAATGCGATCGCGCTCAAACAAGTTTAAATGCGCACACAGTACGACGACAGGCATCTCCCAACCTATCGGCTGTACTTCACAGTGCAAGACACCACGCTGCTCAAGTTTATTGACCGTAATATTGACGTTATGCTTGGGATCTAACGGGAAACGACTCAACACCGCATTGCCATGATGACCATTTTCATACTCTGAGTTTTTGCCGTAGCTATTTTGCAGCTGCAGATACTCACCAAACCATTCATGCTGTGATTGGTCAGGATACTCGTTGTATTGCATATTGCGTTTGAGATTCTGACCCTGCACTTCTTGTAGACAAAGTATATCTGAGCCAATGATATCGAGTGCTTGGGCGATACCTTGTATTTTGACTTGGCGATTCATCGGCGACATGCCTTTATGAATGTTGTAGCTGGTTAAAACAAAAGAGGTGGTATTAGTCATAATTTTATTAGTCATAAACTCAGTATTGTTAGAGTAAGCGTTAAAAGCGATGGGTATCAAACAAAATTATCAAGCCTAAAAATAAGCCATGCTTCTCATTTAATTGTTGGTCGTAGCGATTAAATAATCGTAAATAGATTTTAGAAAATAGCTATTCATTACCATTATAGATATAAAAAGAGCATTGATTCGTATCGAACCAATGCTCTCATATTATACCTATGTGCTACCAATGGCTAATTCATTCATGAATATCAGCCATCGATTAGTAACGAGTTACTAGAGCAATTGGTTGGTCTTCAGCCATAATATCTTGCGGCATAAATACTGCTTTGCCGCCATTATGAATGACATGTTCAATAATTTCACCAATCGCATCATCAGTGACGCCTTCTGCAGTAGCATCATCAGCCATGCTTAAGGTTTGCGCTTCTTCATCAATCTTGGCAGGTTGCATGTAACCACGGCGGACATATAGCGTCTCGCCTACGCCTTGAAAAGCACTGCGGTAGACTTCTTGCAGATCTGTCTGCAGCATGTTTGCACCGCGGGCTTTATCAATCTCACCCAAGGCAGCTTGATGTAGCGACGTCCGATAGCCTTCTACTGCTTCTTGAACACTATCAACGATATGCTGTGCGCTACCTGCTTCCAAATTGGTCGCATTTGATACGGTAGCAATGATATTTTCTGGACGGTCGCAGGCATCTTTATAATAACCGATATTTTTTGCATCCCCAACAATGACAAGCGGCATTTTATGCTCGCCCCATAGCTCTTGAACGCTCTTATCCACTTGGTTAAAGAACTCTTTCAAATAACTACTCTCATTGTTCGCTGAACGATCAGAACCGGCATCACCCGTCGTATACAAGCCATTATTCTCAATAGGGAATGGAATGTTTTCCATATTATTTTGCGCTTTATCGTCTTTATCAAACTCACGCACGACGCGATCGTTAGAAGCTTCTATCAGGCGCGCACTGTCACGGGTTAACACCACGGTATAATAATGAACCGCGCTCGCCATATCACGGACCAAATCACGCGTAGCAAAGCTGTCTGAGATGACAACACGTTCTGTGGTATCAATAGGCATACGGACAATCTGAACATCATCAGTACTGGCAAATATCGCTAACGTATCCAAATTATAGTTATGATTAAGTTCTTTGGTTTTAGCGTGAATATTTTCCAAAATAGTGGTCGCCGTCCGCTTATCAAATTCGTTAGTTAAGCGTTCTTCGACAACCTTTAATTGATTTTTTAGGGCAATAGGATCTTTTTCGTTGGCAGGATGCTCACGGTGAGTTTTAACAAAAATACTGACTGCTGGATTTGCTTTAGTCTCACGTAAGCTTTTAAGAGTTGCTTTCATAAATACTGCTCCTTATTTTATTATCATTAGTTTCTAGTACTTCTTTTGGTATTAGTTAGCTATTACTCGTTTGAAATTTTTAATATATGATAAGTAACTGTAATAATTACCAATCGTTACTATTACCCTATCAACTTAACCTCATCAGCTATAGGGTTAATTTGCAAGCAAATGATGACGCTTTGTAAGTGGTGCTTTAACAAGCTACAGCAGCTTTAATAAGCGTAACCTAAGTATTAATATGATAATGCTAGATAACTGGGTTGTATTTTCGCTAAGTAAGACCCATCTTTTAAATAGTCTCTATAAAATCAACCAAAAATATCAGCCTTATTTATCACTATTACATTGATACATTGATACATTGATACATTTTGATAAGCGTGTAATCACTAACACCCTTCACCCTAAGGTTTCTCAAAAATAACGCCAAAATAAAATAATTGATGTATGACACTCATTTACACTCTGTTTTCTCTCCAAACTATTTATACCGGATACCTTTATGACTTCCATTGCTCCAGATTTACGCCTTGTCGATTTTTCTAGTGCCACGCCAAATACCTTACAAAGCCAAGTCGTTAGCGCTATCGATGCTGCCAATAATTTTTTAGATGAGATGACAGCAAAGAGCGATAATAATGCTTTTGAGCTCAACGCTAAGCAAGCCTTAGTCGATATCATGAGCTTTGACCATATTAATTTGGCATTGGATCGCAGCTGGGGTATTTTATCGCACCTCAATAGCGTGATGAGTAACGATGAGATCCGCCATGTCCATCACGAACTGCTACCGAAACTGTCTGCTTACGGCACACGAGTAGGACAGCATCAGCCGCTATTTAATCGGTATCAGGCAATTATTAACGATAAAGCATTTTTTGCAGCGCTTGAGCCAGCACGTGCGCGCGCCATTAAGCTTGCATTACGAAGCTTTGAGCTATCAGGCGTGGCATTACCCAAAGCAGAGCAAGACAAGTTTGCGGCTATCCAAAGCAAGCTATCTACTTTATCAGCAACATTTTCTGATCATGTATTAGATGCCACCCAAGCCTATGCGCTTCCGCTTAATGACGAGCAATTAGCGGGTTTGACCGACAGTGGTTTAGCGTTATTGGCAGATGCAGGCGAACAATATAAAACCCGTGAGCTTACCAGCAGTGCGCTCACGCAAGCTGAGATTGATGCTCTGCCAACCCCTTATTATGTGGCAAGCTTAAATATTCCTGTGTATCTTGCTGTCATGACTCATGCTGGCGATCGCCATCTACGTGAGACGCTATACCGCGCTTATGTTACTCGTGCTTCTGAATTTGACGAGCATACCAATGCCAAAGGCGAGTCATTAAACAATGCCAATCTCATGAGTGATATCCTGAAATTACGTGAGCAAAAAGCCAAGTTATTAGGCTTTAATCATTACGCTGAAGTATCGCTATCAACTAAAATGGCAGATAGTGTGGCGGAAGTTGAAACCTTTTTGCGTGATTTGGCTGTGCAAGCGACCCCAACGGCTAGACACGACCTAGCACAGTTGCAAAAGTATGCGCAGGATTATGGCGTTACTGATTTGCAGCCATGGGACAGTGCCTATATCGCTGAAAAAGTAAAACAAAACGAGTTTAGTTTATCGCAAGAAGAGATTCGCCCTTACTTCCCATTACCAAAGGTGATTAGTGGTCTATTTGCTATCGTAGAGCGTTTATACGGTATTAAAGTACAAGAACAAAGCAGTGATGATACAGGCAATCATTCTGTATCACGCTGGCACGATGACGTACGTTTTTATCAATTATTTGATGCTGACGATAACTTGCTTGGCGGCTTTTACTTTGATTTATTTGCCCGTAGCGGTAAACGCGGCGGCGCATGGATGAGTGGTTTTCAGTCGCGTTATCGCTATGATGAACAAGATCATCAGCAGCTACCTGTGTGCTTTATGGTGGGTAATTTCACGCCAGCACTCGATGGTAAGCCAAGCTTATTGACGCATGATGAAGTGCTGACCTTGTTTCATGAATTCGGTCATGGTCTCCATCACCTATTGACCCAAGTGACCGTCGGTGACGTTGCTGGTGTCAATGGTGTGGAATGGGACGCGGTTGAGCTGCCCAGCCAATTTATGGAAAACTGGGCGTGGGATGCGGAAGGTATCGCCCTGATCAGTAGCCATGTCGAAACAGGCGAACCCTTGCCCACAGACAAACTCGATGCACTGCTGGCAGTAAAAAACTTCCAAAGCGGATTACAAACGCTACGCCAAATCGAGTTCGCCTTATTTGATTTATTAATTCATGCGCATACGCCAGCACTTGATTACGAAGGTGTATTAGCAACTTTAAATACTGTGCGTAGCGACATTGCTATTATGCAAACGCCTGACTATAACCGCTTTGCCAATGGTTTTAGCCATATCTTCGCCGGTGGTTATGCAGCAGGCTATTACTCTTATAAATGGGCGGAGCTATTATCTGCAGACGCTTTTAGTAAGTTTGAAGAAGAGGGTATTTTTAATCCAATCACAGGTAGAGCATTCCGTGAGACTGTCTTGTCCGTTGGCGGTAGCTTCCCAGCCAAAACCAATTTTGAGAACTTCCGTGGTCGTAGCGCCAGTATTGATGCCTTATTACGTCACAGCGGTTTTAGCAATGGCAAAAACATTGAGGCTGCAAATGCCAAAACGACACACGAGGTCATCTAAATGCGTTATCAGTCGTCACGACCAAAGCGGCAATTCTTAGCAGGGGTACGCTGCCCCAAATGTCAGACAATGGATGCGGTAGTACAAGTAAATATCACTGAGCCAACGCCTGATGAATATATCGAATGTACTCAGTGTGGTCATACAGAGCATCGCCCCGATCCTGATGCTATTAGTGCCAAAAATCATGCTGAGGATCAGCTAACTCGTGATGCGATGGCCACCGGCACTAGTGGTACAGTGAAGTTTAAGTTATAAGCATTTAACATCACCGTTTAGAGCATAATATTTGCGTCATTCATTAATAGTATTTTCAGCCTATCTAGCAATAGATAGGCTTTTTATTTTGAGTTTGCTATAGTATGGCTACTTATATTTTTTACATAAATCGACTGTGGTATGAAAAACAAAAAAATACGTCCTTTATCTGCCAAAGCATCAAAAAAAAAGTCTACCAATCCTACTAAGCTACGCCAAAAATGGTGGTTTGCTATTATATTGATAGCGTTATTGATTGGTTATTTGGTTTGGAAAAACTCTCTACCTGCAGCTAACACGACCGCTGTAGAAAGCTTACCGACTACTACTGAACAAACTGAGGCTGTACCGTCTACTGCTACATCATTAGACAATGTGGTAAAAGAGGGTACTTTAGATGACAGACAAGTTATCGCTACTGTTACAGATACTGAGACACCTGACCCCGAGACTATCTTAAATGCGCCTCTACCGGAAACGGATGGCTTAGCTAAAGAAGAGATTGATCGCTTAGAGGACGAACGTAAACGCTTGTCTGAACAAGAAAAACTAGCCACTGAACAGATTACTATGACTAAGCAACTGACAGAGATGAAAGCTGAGCAAATCGAATTGCTCGAACAGCAAATCGCTCAGCTAGAGGCAGATACAAACGCTAAAACCAGCGCTAAATAACATAAATTTTTATCAAGGGGATGATGATGGCAACGTTGCAACTCACTCATGCCCCTGTTTTAAATAGCAGTGCGCAGCTATTAATTCTGCCAGTCAATACCGCAGGTGTGCTTTTAGACCCTATCCTTACGCGAACCAAGCGTCTATATCCAGATAATTACCAACGCTACTATCATGCTTGCCGTGATGGGAGCTTAGAAGTCGGTAGCTGTTTACTTCATAAACGCTCCCGTGAGCAAGCGGGGCTGGCTGTCAGTAGCAATGGTAACCAACCCAGTTATATTGCCAACCTCGTCATTTCAGACCATCCTTATCATCCGGCAAGATTGCGCTGGTTAACGGCAGCTTTGGTTGATTTACAGCAGCAGCTTATACCGCTGATACGCTATCAAGGTATTCGTAGAGTTGCGCTGCTATCACGTCCACTTATTTTTAATCATCCGCGACAAGATACGAGCGATGAATCTAGCCTAGAAAATCTAGTTCCTCTAGATTGGTATGCCGATTGCTTACCGCTACTGACGCAGAAGTTACAAGATTTACCTAAGCTTCGCATCGATATTCATCTTCCTAAAGATATCACTCTTTAATTACCTTCCTATCTTGTACGCTCTTTTTTAAAGCCATAAAAAAACCGCCTTGAGCACTAATGTTAAGTGACTCAAAGCGGTTTTTTATTTCTTATTACATCAAATATCGAGCCTTAGCTTTGCTCAATACCTTTCATAGTCAATTTAATGCGACCACGGTTATCAACGTCTTGTACCAATACTTTAACGATTTGACCTTCTTTTAGATAGTCAGATACATTCTCTACGCGCTCATCTGCGATTTGTGAGATATGAACTAAACCATCAGTGTTTGGTAAAACGTTAATGAAGGCACCAAAGTCAACGATACGAGCAACCGTACCTTCATATGTTTTGCCCACTTCAACTTCAGCAGTTAAGGCTTCGATTTTACCAATAGCCGCTTTGGTCGCTGCTTTGTTTTCACCAAAGATACGAATAGTACCAGCGTCATCAATATCAATAACGGCACCAGTTTCTTCCGTTAGCTGACGGATAGTTGCGCCACCTTTACCGATAACATCACGGATTTTGTCAGGATTGATTTCGATAACGGCATAGTTAGGCGCATGTGCATTAATTTCAGTACGGCTCTCAGGCAATACTTTATTCATCGCGTCTAAGATATGGATACGACCAGCATGAGCTTGTTTTAACGCTTGCTCCATGATATCTGGCGTAATACCTTCGATTTTGATATCCATCTGAAGGGCGGTGATACCATCTTTAGAACCAGCAACTTTAAAGTCCATATCGCCAAGATGATCTTCATCACCTAAGATATCAGACAGTACAGCAAAGCGCTCGCCTTCTTTTACTAAACCCATTGCGATACCAGCAACGGGTGCTTTGATTGGTACGCCAGCGTCCATCAATGCCAAGCTTGCGCCGCAAACTGAAGCCATAGACGATGAACCGTTTGATTCAGTGATTTCTGATACCACACGGATGACATACGGGAAGCGTTCGCTATCTGGAAGCATCGCTTGTACACCACGGCGCGCTAGGCGACCATGACCAATTTCGCGACGTTTAGGAATACCTTCACGACCAGTCTCGCCTACTGAGAAATGTGGGAAGTTATAATGCAACATGAAATGGTCACGAATCGTACCCGCTAGCGAGTCAATCATATTGACGTCACGGCTGTTACCTAGAGTAGTCGTTACCAAAGCCTGAGTTTCACCGCGGGTAAATAGCGCTGAACCATGAGTAAATGGTAATACACCTACTTGCACATCAATGGCACGCACTGTTTCAAGATCACGACCATCAATACGTGGCTTACCAGACAAGATATTGTCACGAACCGTACGATATTTTAGATCGTTATAAATTTCTTTTAGCTCAGATACTGTATCGCTATAAGTTTCTGACTCTGCATCACCAGCAAGCGCAGCAAGCGCAGCTTGTTTAACTTCATCAAGCTTGGTATAACGCTCTTGTTTATCAGTAATGGTGTAGGCATCAGAAACCTGCGCACCGAACTGCTCTTTCATGCTATTCGATAATGCTTCGTCACGCTTAGGAGAAGTGAACTGCTGCTTAGCGGTACCTACTTCTGCTGCTAATGAGGCAATATTATCAATAACAATTTGCTGCTGCTGATGACCGTACAATACTGCGCCTAACATTTGATCTTCTGACAACTCTTTGGCTTCTGACTCAACCATCAATACTGCCGATTTAGTACCAGCAACGATCAAGTCAAGATCACTCTCTTTAAGTTCTTCAAGAGTCGGGTTTAAAACATATTCACCATTAATAAAGCCAACACGGGCACCGGCAACAGGCCCATTAAATGGCGCGTCAGAGATAGCTAGCGCAGCTGATGCACCAATCAATGCCGCGATATCTGCCGACTGACTTTTATCTGATGATACAACCGTCGCCGTGATTTGAATTTCGTTCAAATAGCCTTCAGGGAAAAGTGGACGAATCGGACGGTCAATCAAGCGCGAAGTTAAGGTTTCAGACTCACTCGCACGGCCTTCACGTTTGCCATAAGCACCTGGGATTTTACCCGCCGCATACATTTTTTCTTGATAGTTAACTGTCAAAGGGAAGAAGTTTTGACCTTCTTTCGCTTCCGACTTAACAACGGCTGCTACTAGTACAGTTACGCCGCCCATATGAACTAAAATAGAGTT
>NZ_NEXU01000098.1:0-2595 GCF_002224105.1 Psychrobacter sp. DAB_AL32B
TTAAAGGTATTAAAAATTGTCAGATAATTTTCCTAATATTTACTGACGAAAGTAATATCAGCATTATAAACGCTGATACCTGTCATTAAAAATTCTTTGTATTTCTGTGTACATAGCCCTTAATTAACCATTAGTCGATTAAAAAATCGCGTCAATTAGGGCTAATATCCTTACCTATTTATCTTATGTATTTGTCTGTCTATGCATTTACCTATCATGAGCACAATACTTTTACGTGTGTTCAGTTTTTCGAATTCGGTTTTATATAAGTACTATCAAAAGTGACACCAAAAACGCTACCAAGTCAAAACCATGCATGATACTGGTTACTTTCTTTAATAAAATATTAATGCTTAGCATAGATACTTTATAAGTAGATATTTGATAGATGGTTAGCCATATAACGATTAGCTGTATAACTAATAGCACGATAAAACTTACAAGGCATTATTTTACAGTGATTTATGACCATTGACCAATTAAATGCAAAGCTGCCTATTTATTGATAGTAAATACTTATCAATAACAATTCTTTATTAATAATGACTACTGAGGTTTAGCGCAAGCCATCATAATTTAACTCTGCGTCTTTAGCACTTACGCTGCAATAATCACATAATATGAGCTTGGAGCCTGTAAGCTAACTTAACCACAATAATAAGCATAAAAAAACGGCGTGAAACTATTCCACACCGTTTTAGAAAAAATCTATTTTATCGATATCAACAAGCAAGTTCCAAATGGCTTGACCAAAAATCCGAAATATTGCCTTATTAAAGCATATTTTGTTTTAGCGACCACTTGTACTACTGTCGTCAAATTAACGACGTAGACCTAACTGGCTAATAAGGGTGGTATAGCGACCAAGATCTTTACCTTTTAGGTAATCAAGCAGTTTACGGCGGGTATTAACCATACGGATAAGACCGCGGCGGCTGTGATGATCAGCTTTGTGCGCTTTAAAATGGTTTTGCAAATCGTTGATACGAGCGCTTAACAAGGCTACTTGAACTTCTGGTGAGCCTGTGTCATTTTCGCCACGTTGGTATTGAGCAATGATTTGTTCGCGATCGGCATTAGTTAGCATAAATCTCTCCGGCAATGCTAAACATTCTACAATTCATCAATAAATTTTAATGAGTGTAAAATGATAGAATAAATAAAATAGTCTGTATGACATTCGGGACAACCCTGCATTACTAGAGTTGACCTAGTGGTCGACAAACACGTTGTTTAACTTGAAAGCGATTATAACAAAAAACTGCTGAACTAACAGCAGTTTTCCGTATTAGTTTCAACAGTTTTAAGAAATAAACTTAGCTTGATAATTTGTTTACAAATGCCTTATTTATGTTTGTTTTTCTTAACGTCATCTTCAGTCGCGTTGCCACCAAGTGCATCATCATCTAACGGTACTGTGGTTGCTTCCGCTAAACTATCAGGAATTACGTCTTGGCTAGGGTTGATATCGTCAGCTAGTTTTTGTATCTTTTGTTCTTGCTTATCCATATCTTTTTGTGATTTATCCATAACAGCTCTCCTAGTATATTAATATTAGAATTCAAAATTAAATAATCTTAATAAATTTAAATGTGAAGTATATTATTAGGAATGCTAACCGTTTGAGCAGTTAGCATTTTTAGTTTACTAATTAAAAATTTAAAACACACATCGAACCTAAATTAAATTTTATTTATCTTCTTTATCTTTTTTAGCTTCTTCTGCGTTATTAGCGATACGATCTGCTGCCGCGTCAGTATCTTTTGTATAATTACTTTCAGTTTGGTTTTTTAATGAGGCTTCAGCTGCGTCAGAACGTTGTTGTTCGAGCTTAGTATCATTTGGATTAGAATTTGACATATTATTTTCCTTTTTATGATTGTAATTGGCTATGAAAATCAATAATGATAATTGAAATTATGATAGAGCTTTATCGATAGCTTCGACGAAATTTTTAATATCGTCTGGGTTGCGTGAGGTAATCAAATTACCATCAATTTGTACCGTTTTATCTACAAATTTTGCCCCAGCATTTTCTAAATCAATCTGTAATGTCTGATAAGCTGTCAGTGTTTTTCCTTTAGCAATGCCTGTATTAATAAGTACCCAAGGAGCGTGGCAGATAACAGCTAATGGCTTTCCGGCATCGTTAATAGCATTAATGATGCCATGCGCTTCTTTATTGCCGCGTATGGTATCCGCATTTACCGTACCACCTGGCAACACTAAAGCATCGTAATCAGCAACTTTTGCGTCTTTAGCAAATATATCGGCGCTAAAAGTATCGCCTTTGTTGACATCTTGCTTCATACCTTGAACTTCTTTATTTTTATCAGTAGTAATAAGAAGCGTCTTGTAGCCTTTATCTTTTAGCTGGTTATTAACCTCTTCATATTCTGCTTGTTCAAAATTATTGTGTAATAAAAAAGCAATAGTTTTCATAACATTCCTTATGTTTTAATATTTTATAGGTTAGTTTTCTTGTTTTTCTTATAATGGTATTTAATTTAAAATCTCAGAAATTGCTTTATATTAGTTAATATTTTTTTATTTTTATATGAAAAATTTATTATTATTAATTATATTTTTATTATA
>NZ_NEXU01000099.1:0-7093 GCF_002224105.1 Psychrobacter sp. DAB_AL32B
GCTTAAATTCTATTTATTAGCTTTTTTATGGTTGGGAGGGCTACCCATTGTTAACAATTTTATTCATAGTCTCTACTAAAAATACCTGATAGCTCATCAGCAGCTTTCCGCATGATAGGTACATACTCTAACAACTCATTTAAAGTTTTTCTTACCGTTGGACCATGGGTGAAAACTGTCGCAAAAGCTTCATTTTCCCCATTAGGAATCAGCACAGCACAAGCTACCATACCGGGAATAAACTCTTCGTTATCTATTCCTACGCCAGTATCCCGTGTTTCAGTAATACTCTGCGTTAACCTTTTTTTATCCGTCTGTGTATTCGTAGTCAATGCATGTATCGACATCTTATCGATAATACGTTCACATTTATCATTCGATAACTGTGCCAGAAGTAGCTTACCACTTGCACTTGCCCAAATTGGCACATGAGTTCCAACTGGTAGGTATATTTGAAGCGGCCATTCAGATAAAACGCGATCTACATAAACTACGTCTAAATCCTGCATAATCGCGATACCTACTGTTTCTCCTATTTGCGATGAAAGTTGCTGCAATATGACCAGCCTTTCGGTTTTAAAATGGCTGTTTTGCCATAAATTCATAGCTAACTTATATGTTCGTTTCCCGCACGCTACTTTCCCATGTAAATCTAAATAGACGAATCCTAGGTTTTGTAGTTGATCCAACAGCCGATACATACTCGGTATAGGCACCTCTAACGTTTCTGCTAGATCGCTAACACTCATTGGCCTCTGTGAGCTGGCTAAGACTTCTACTATTTGTAAAACACGCTCAACGCTTGAACCTTTCTTTTTAGTATCACTCACTTCTTCTTAGCTCCCATATGACATGAAATAACTCTAATCATTATAACGATAATATTTATGCGTTTGAGGCTTGTTATTATAAAGTTATTCTGTAATTTCATTAAATCGATAGAAAATTTATCGTTATATTTTTTTATAAAATGGATCTGGTATCGCACAAGGAGTGCATATGATAAGTTTCTTGCCCATCTTTCTTTCGCTAGGGTTATTGATGTATTTGGCCTACCGTGGTCATAGCGTCATTTTATTAGCGCCCTTATTAGCAATGCTTGCTGTGCTTTTAAGTGGTGAAGCCAGTACGATGCTTGGCGTTTATACCCAAGTGTTTATGAAGGGTCTAGGCGGATATATCATCAGCTTTTTCCCGCTTTTTTTACTAGGCGCTATATTTGGCAAGTTGATGGATGATTCAGGGTCCGCACTTAGCATATCAGAGTCATTAGTTACCAAGCTTGGTAAAAAGCAGGCTGTTTTATCTATCGTCATGGCCTGTGTGATTTTAACGTAGTGATGCCAGATGCTGACATAGATAATGTGGTCACTTCTCTATTAGGCGCAGCTTTTGGCTCGTCAGGTGAACGTTGTATGGCTTTGCCTGTTGCGGTAGCAGTAGGCGATGATATTGCTGACAGAATGATTGAAGCATTACAGCCGGCGATACAGCAACTAAAATTATGTGCCTATTCGGACTAAGAAAATGATTTTGGCTCAGTCATTACGCAAGCTCATAAAACTAAAATTTTGGAGCTTATCAAAAGTGCTGCAAACCAAGGAGCAGATGTCATCATTGATGGTTCTAATACAGCACCAACAGGTCATGAGCAAGGGTTCTTTGTTGGTCCTACTCTAATAGACCATGTGACAAAAGAGATGGACAGTTATGATGTAGAGATTTTTGGTCCCGTACTTCAAATGATGCGTGTGCAGACAATGGAAGAAGCGATAGGACTTATAAATGAACATGAATATGGTAATGGCACGTGGATTTATACTCGAGATGGGGAAGCGGCTCGCTATTTCGTTGATAATATCCAAGTCGGTATGGTTGGGGTGAATATTCCATTACTAGTGCCAGTAGCATCGCAAAGTTTTGGCGGTTGGAAGCGCTCATTATTTGGAGATCTGTTTATGTATGCACCAGACGGTGTAAGATTTTTTACTCGCCGTAAAACGGTTACCCAGCGCTGGCCAAGTGCTACCATACGAGAAGACAAGCAGTTTTCTATGCCAACTCTAGATTAGAACCTGTATCCTATTAGTGATAATTTGAAAAATATGAGCAATACCTTAACCTTGTTTTTATAAAGAAAGCACATTTAGATTATCCAAAAAATTTAACTGACTATAGTCAGTTAAAAATGAAAGCGATACGATTGTAATAACGTGCTATTGCTATCATTTTTTCTTGCTTGCTGTTCGCAGGCGTGACAGAGGCTGCAAAAAATTTATAGTCAATAGCACTGTATCTTTTTTAAAATGAACCTACTATATACAAATGAGTCTTTCGCGGTTTGCGAATTCTTGTATGTGAAGTCTGATGCCATAACTTTTCATACGCCGTATAAATCAATATATGTAATGCATGAATAGTATTAAAATCGTTGCTGAAGATAATAAAAAATATCGGCGCTGATAACCTTTTTAGCCACGGCATTCAGCATGCAATTTTTGGGGCTGAGTTCGGTATTTTGGGATATTTGTATCGTGATGATTGCTCACTACATATTGACTAAAAAACATACTAAAAAACATAGTAAGCTGATTGCTGAACTATACTGAAGAAACCGTAGAGATAAATTTGAACAGCACTGCTGGTGAATATGGTGATAAATTTTTGTCACAAAGAACTATCTATATAAAAACTACGTTTAAGACAGCATGACTATTTCGCCCACTAATTTGATAAGAAGGTTAAGGATGACTATCGATAACGACGTATTACGTGAGCGCATCAGCTTATTAGGATCATTCCTAGGGGACGCGATTTCTCGGCAGACGGGCGAACAAACGCTCCATACGATTGAAACCCTGCGCAAAGGCTTTATCCAACAACGCCGCGCGCCTAACGAAGCGAACAAGCAACAACTCATCGACTTCATAGCTTCGTTAGACAATCAAACCTTAAAAAATGTCATACGCAGCTTTTCTATCTATTTTTTCCTAGCCAATCTGAGTGAAGAGAATTACTTACGCGAGCAGCGTCAAGCCATGCGTATGCAATCAGAGCACAGCTGGGAAGGCTCGTTTCGCCGCACCTTGCTTGAATGCCGTGAACGCAATATTAAGCCGGCACAAATGCAAGAGCTGATTGAGCAACTAAAATTTATCCCGGTCTTTACCGCTCATCCTACCGAAGCACGTCGCCGTACGACGATGAACCTATTACAGAGTCTCTTTACGCATAGCGATGCGTTAAAAAATCTTGCAGAAGACAGTTTTGCCTACCAGCAAGCGAAAGAACAAACGGCGCAAACGATTGATTTATTATGGTCATCGGATGAAGTGCGGACCCGTAAGCCTTTAGTCTATGACGAGATCAATAATGGTTTACACTATTTCAATGCCAGTTTATTTAGCGCCATTCCCAAGGTTTATCGCAATATTAAAGACGCCATTGTTGATATTTATCCAGAGCTAACCGACTATCCATTACCGGCGTTCATGAGCTTTGGCTCTTGGATCGGTGGCGACAGAGATGGCAATCCCTTTGTCACTCATGACACCACAGAAATGGCCGTATTGATGCATGCCAATGCCGTTTTGCGCCATTATCAAGTATTGATCAAAAAGTTGCGCCGTGAACTGATTCATAGCGATACTATTGTTCCTATCGAACCTGAAGTGTATGCAAAGATTGAAAGTTACGTTGAGCTCGACAGACGAGTCTTTGATTACAATCTTGATGATTACGGTAATGAGCCTTATCGCAGATTACTCTCCTTAATACTGAATAAAGTCAAAGCCACTAATAAATTTATTCAAAGTAAAGGTAGTGATAGCGAGGCTGAAAAAGATGCTTACGCCAATCCACAAGAATTATTAGAAGACTTACGCATCATCCGAAAAAGCGTGAATACTCATGACAAGGTACATGGCGAAGGCTTATTGCTCGATATGATTCGTTTGGTAAAAACCTGCGGCTTCCATTTGGCAGCGCTCGATATTCGTCAAGAGTCCTCTTATCATAGCGAGGTGATCGCTGATATTTTTGCTAATGCCTCTAATTTGCCAGACTATCAGACGCTGAGTGAAACCGAGCGCCAAGAGTGGCTCACGCGTTTACTTGAAAAGCCGGGCACACCACTTATTTACACCGATAACTTGAGTGATAAAACACGCGAACAATTGGCTTTGATGAGCTCTGTGGCCACATTACGTAAACTGGTCGGACAAGATACTTTCGGCAGTTATGTTATTTCGATGACCAACAACGCCAGTCAATTATTGGAAGTTTTACTGCTGATGCGCTTTGCAGGCTTATGCAAGATTGATGATAAGGGGCAATTATCTGCTGACTTACCCGTCGCGCCTTTGTTTGAAACCATCGAAGATCTTAAAAATATCGATCAGATTTTACCTGCCGTCTTGGATAACCCGCTTTATCGCGGACTGCTACAACATTCAGATAATACCCAAGAAATCATGCTTGGTTATTCAGATTCATCAAAAGATGGCGGCATTATTACTTCTGCATGGCAGCTTTATAGCGCGCAACAAACCATTAACCGCATCGCTGATGAATATGGTATCAAAACCCGCTTGTTTCATGGTCGCGGTGGATCTGTCAGTCGTGGTGGTGGCTCAACGCATAACGCGATTGCCGCTCAGCCAGCGGGTACACTGCACGGACAAATTAAAGTAACCGAGCAAGGCGAAGTCCTCTATGCCAAATATGCCAACACCGATACTGCGGTGTTTGAGCTAACCATGGGCATCACTGGTACGCTTAAAGCTTGCTCCTCAAGGTTTGTGGTGCAACCGCCTGAGTTGCCAAATTATGAAGCGCTCTTTGCGCGTTTAGCAGATGCGGGGGAACAGCGTTATCGTCAGCTGACTGATCATACCGAAGGCTTTTATCAATTCTACTCACAAGCGACGCCAGTGGCAGAAATATCCTTATTAAATATCGGCTCACGCCCAGCGCACCGTAATAAGGGTTTGCCAAGTAAGACGACCTTGCGCGCAATTCCTTGGGTGTTTGGTTGGTCTCTAGCGCGCTTTACACTGCCTGCTTGGTATGGTGTCGGCAGTGCTCTGTATAGCGTCATCGATGATGAAGCTTTGATGAAGGAGATGAATGACTGCTGGCCATTCTTTAACGTGTTTATTAGCAATATTGAAATGGCTTTTACCAAATCTGATATGAGTATTGCTCAGGCTTATAGCCAGCTATGTGAAGATGAGGGATTACGTAAAAAGATTATGAAAGCGGTAATCGATGAACATGAACTGACCTGTTCAGGCTTAAACTCCTTGCTTAATCAGACATCGTTATTGGCGCACCAGCAGAATCTTGCCGCTTCTCTTGAATGGCGGAACGCGTATTTAGATCCAACCAACTATATACAGATTGAGCTGTTAAAGCGTGCCAGACAAAGGGATGCTACTGGTAACGACGATGATCTTGCTGTTGAAGATCCGTTAATACGTAGTATCAATGCTTTGGCAGCGGGTTTGCGTAATACGGGGTAATTGCTAGAGCAGTATGGTTATGGAGTGAAAATAGAAAACTCTTATGATCTGCTAAAAGCAGCAAAATATGACTTGAACCTTTAAATACAGACTATTGATAGCAATGGTCTGTATTATTGAGATATTGGTGATGTACTTGGAGTGAAGTTTTTGAGGGTGAACCGAATTATTAAGGATTCTGCCTATTTTGAATAAAATATTTTGCCCAATACTTGAGGCGTATCATATCGCTGAGAAACTAAACCCTTATGATATTTTTACCACATACCTGCCTACTGATTTTCCCTCTAACATTAATGCGTAGGTATCTTTGACACCTTCTAGAGTAATCTGATTAGTTATACTATTTAAAGTATCTATTTTCCATTCATCCGCTAACTTATCCCATGCTGCTTGCTTCTTCTCTAACTTGCATTCGACAGAGTCAATACCGATCAATCTTACTCCTCGTAAAATAAACGGGAATACATTGGTATTGAGTTCATGTGACGCTGTTAGCCCACAGCAAGTGGCTACACCATCATATTTTATATATTTCAAGGCATTGGCTAATATCTCACCGCCTACCGTATCGACAACCCCAGCGTATCTTTCAGCCATTATGGGTTTTTTAGCATCCTCATTGAAAGTATCTCTAAGGATGACTTCTGAGGCACCAATTTGCTTTAAGTAATCGATTTGCTCTTCTTTCCCTGATACGGCAACGACGGTAAAGCCAATCTTTTTCAGGATAGAAACGGCGATAGAACCCACGCCACCTGTGGCGCCAGTGACTAAAACCTCACCATCTTCTGGCTTGACACCGTTGTCTAGCAATTCATTGACACTCAAAGCCGCTGTTAATCCTGCAGTACCAAAAGTCATTATTTCTTTGTCGCTTATCGCATCCGGAATGCTAGCGACCCATGATGCGGGCACTTTGACAAACTCTGCGTGGCCACCATCGGTGTTCATACCCAAGTCGTAGCCGGTGACCAATACTTTTTCTCCGACTACAAATGCGTCAGATGCTGTTTCATGTACCACTCCAGCCACATCAATACCCGTGATATGCGGGAATTTTCTAGTGACGCCAGGATTTCCTATAGAACTTAAGGCATCCTTATAATTCAGTGATGAATAGGATACCTTGATTACAATCTCATCTTCGTCGCATTTAGGTTCAGGCACTTCTTTTATTGCAGCTAAGAATTCTCTATCTGCTACTTTCTCTACTAAAAACGCTTTCATATTCATTCCTTATACATCACTAACACCGTAATACCTCAACGTCTGCAACGAAAGGATTGGGCGTCATCAATTGTTTAAAGCCAAAATTAGGGTGCTAATATTACACTTTTTATAGCATGCTAGTTATTTTATATATCGATATAAAAGTTATCGATATATAAAATAACATAACAGCTTTATGATAACAAGCTGCAAACCCCAATACTGAATAGTCTCACCTAAGAAAAAAAGAAAGTATAAATCAATAATCTTTGTGCTTGCTAGACAATCGCCTGAAGAGGTTTATTGATTTTGAGTATGAAATTGTCAAAACAATCATTGTTTTGACGTTAATCTTCTAA
>NZ_NEXU01000100.1:0-36104 GCF_002224105.1 Psychrobacter sp. DAB_AL32B
AAGTCCTAATGTGTGAGTTGCACTACTAAAAACACTTTCATTTGCTTTCATTATTCATGCCGATATCCGTAAGACCTCAACGTATGCAACTGAAGCATTGAGCGTCAACAATGTTTTAAATCTAAATTAGAGGGATAATATTACACTTTTTATAGCATGCTAGTTATTTTATATATCGATATAAAAGTTATCGATATATAAAATAACATAACAGCTTTATGATAACAAGCTGCAAACCCCAATACTGAATAGTCTCACCTAAGAAAAAAAGAAAGTATAAATCAATATCTTTGTGCTAGGTAGTCAATCGCCTGAAGAGGTTTATTGATATTGAGTATGATATTGGCAAAACAATCATTGGTTTGATGTTAATCTTCTAAGAGGGAAGGGCTTAACATGGATAGCTCCATAAAAAAATAATTTCTAATCATTTTTTGCTGTGCTTTTAGAAAGTATAATAGTGAGTTGTAGAAGAGGCTACAGCCAGAGAAAAACATGATATTTGATGTCGTGAAGCATAGAATAGAGATAAAATGCTCTGACTGCTACTTTTTAAAACACCATCATAAAAAACTGATTAAGGAAAGGTTATGCATATCACTGCTAATTTCGATGCAGGCAATATTGACGTTATTAATTTAGAAGATAAAAAAAATATCCAATTGGCTATTCGTCCGGACGTTGGTGGCGAGTTTTTCCAATGGTTTAACTTTCGTATAACTGGTCAGATTAGCGAGCAATATGTGCTCAATATTCTGAATGCAGGGGAAGCGGCATTTCCTGCAGGGTGGGAGAATTATCAAGCGGTTGCCTCATACGATCGTGAGTATTGGTTCCGTCTGCCCACCTCTTATCAAGACGGCAAACTCACCATAACGGCAGAGTTGGAATGTGAAACCATTCAAATTGCTTTTTTTGCCCCTTACAGTTATGAGCGTCATCAAGATTTACTAGCAGCTGTGCAAATGCACCCATTTGTGACTTTAGAGCATTTAGGCGAAACGCTTGATAAGCGCGACTTAACCTTAGTCAAAATTAATGATGGCAATAGTGATGGCGATAATAGTAAAAGCAAACGCAATATTTGGATCACTGCGCGCCAGCATCCGGGTGAGACGATGGCTGAATGGCTGGTCGATGGTCTACTGCATAGCTTGTTAGATAGTGATAATGCGACCGGTAAGTTGTTATTAGAAAAAGCGAATTTCTATATTGTACCGAATATGAACCCCGATGGCAGTGTGCGCGGTCATCTGCGTACCAATGCAGTTGGGACTAACCTAAACCGCGCATGGTCAAATCCAAGCTTAGAAACAAGCCCTGAAGTATTTCATGTCATTAATAAAATGGAAGAGACCGGTGTTGATCTATTTTATGATGTGCACGGTGATGAGGAGATACCTTTTGTATTCCTTGCCGGCTCTCAAGGTACGCCAAGTTATAACGACCGCCTCGCGCGTCTGCGGGATAGATTCTCAGAAGTGTTAAAACTGGCCAGTGCCGACTTTCAAACTGAGTTTGGTTATGACGTTGATGCGCCAGGTACAGCGAATATGACGCTCGCAACTCACTGGGTGGCTGAACGTTTCGACTGTCTTGCCAATACCTTGGAGATGCCGTTTAAAGATAACGATAATGTACCGGATGCGGATACAGGTTGGTCACCAGAGCGCGCTATTAAACTAGGAGAAGCATCGTTAATTGCGATGTTGGCGGTCGTTGATGACTTACGTTAATTAATGACTTACGTTAATTAATAACTTACTTATCCTAATGCTTTTTGCTCATTTCAGATAACAAGTCGAGTTGTATTTCTTGTATCTCAGTCAGCCTATCCCATTGATGTATGAGAAGGTGATCTAGCTTCTCATGCAGCTGTTGAATCTCAAGTTCGGCTTTTAAGTTGATTTGATAGTCATTTTCTGAGCGTAGCCTGTCTTTGGTTTCTTGTCTATTTTGGCTCATCATAATGACAGGTGCTTGAATAGCAGCGATACAGGAGAGTATTAAGTTTAATAGAATAAACGGGTACGGATCTGCAGGACGGGCGACCATTACCACGGTATTTACGATAATCCAAATGGCTAGAAAAATAGCAAAACAAATGAGAAATGACCAACTACCACCAAACGTTGCAATTTTATCTGCTAATCGTTCACCAAAAGTCCATTTTTGATCTAGGCCAGTATCAATATTTTTGGTGATGAGTTCATGCTGTTGCATACTTTTAATCAATTCAGACTCAAGATCTGTCACCTCACCCTTTCCAGACTTTAACGATGAGTGAACATACTTCATCCGATACTTGCTTAAATCTGTTTGGCAAATATAGTCTTTAGGTAGGCATTCGGGGAAATCATGTAGAATTTCTTCTGTAATAGCCTTTCGTACTGCGCCTATAGGTGTGAGGTTTTTTATAGGATAATTTTGTCCACAGGCAATACAGGGATAAAAACCATTTTTTTTATTCATTTTATTCATAGTCACACTCTTTTATGATTACCTAACTCAAGCAAGAATTTTCTAGAAAGTACCTTTTACAATAAAACTATTCACTCGGATCAGAACCCGGTGGAAAGTCATGACGGAGCTGGGCGACATTGGTCGCAGTGACGGTATCGGTAAATCTATTGAGATCACTATGCACATATTGAGTGACCGCTGCTATCTGCTCATCATTCATCATGCTATGAAAGGAGGGCATACCGCGCAGACCATTAATAACCACACTAATAATATAATATTTTGATTGCATCTTACTGTTATTGGCAAGTGGCGGATAGTAACCCGCCCCTTGTGCGCCCTTGCCATCTTGCATATGACAACCTGCACAAGAATCGTCATAGAGCTTTTTACCGCTAGTGCTAAAAAACCCCGTTTTACCTTCTAAGCTGCCTTCAAACTTGACTAGCCATTGCTGCAAGTTAACATCTTCTGCCATCGCTGGTAAGGAGCTGACATCGACGATATTGGCTTGCGGCTCTCTAAGCGCTTCTTTAGACATGTAGACTGCGCCCCACGCGCCATTATTACGACTGGCTTGATTTTCAAATACTACTTGCGAGGCTTGTAGATCAGCTAAAGTAGGGGTTGTATGAGCAGTTTGGTCTTTACTATAGCGGCTACAGCCAGATAGTGTAGTGACACTCAGCGCTACTGTGATGGTAGATATGGCAAGCAAGTTTGGTTTTATCATCTCTATGTCCACCTATAAGTTCTTTATTATTGAGTCAATATTACTTTGAAACTCAATCATTCTTAGCTAAATGTTACTGCTGCTAGCCAATACTTTTTGCTCTTTGGTGCAAGCGCTTGGCGGCATCCATACCGGATAAGATTGCCCCTTCTTGCCAAGCTGGGATATGCGAGCAGTGCTCACCTGCCAGCACGATACGGTGATCAATCGCACATAAGGTGTCGTAATATTGATCGCGACTTGACTCACTCCAAATACCATAACAGCCGAGTACCCATGGAATACGATGCCAAGCGACTGAAGTACCAGAGCGGAACTCTTTGGGATATTGTGGATGAATATATTTGCCATACTGTAGCGCCGCATCAATGCGTTGTTTGGGATTCAGACTATTAAATTTATAAGACGCCTCGCCAAACCCATAGGCACCGAGCAGCACCCCAGAGCCGGTGGTAAACATATCTTGTGAGGGGTAGGAGATTTGTGAGATGGGCATGTCGGTATAGGTGATACCGCCGTAAATCCATTCGTCTTCTTCCCAAAAGCGGCGTTTAAACTCTAAACCTACTTTATAGGAGCTGTCATAAGGGACCGCTGCCATCGCTTGTTTCATCGGTGCTGAGACATTAATATCTATTTGGGTCAATACTGATAGAGGAATAGTACAAATACACCAATCTGCGCGTACG
Organism: Psychrobacter sp. DAB_AL32B; assembly: GCF_002224105.1. Lineage (NCBI taxonomy): Bacteria > Pseudomonadati > Pseudomonadota > Gammaproteobacteria > Moraxellales > Moraxellaceae > Psychrobacter > Psychrobacter sp. DAB_AL32B. The sequence goes on from NZ_NEXU01000100.1 coordinate 3,886, forward strand.
GTTTTCGAGACGCCGTCAAGATCATTGCTATCGACATAATCGACACTCACACCGCTATCATCTTGCTTGATTTTGGTCACTTTTGCATTAAATGTAATCACATCACGGCATTCGCGAGTGAAGGCATCACCGATTTTACCCATACCGCCGACAGGCTGAAACATCGTTGGTTGATGGACGTGAATGGTATAGTTGTTATAAAGGTCTGCCCACATTCCTGAAGCCAATAGTTTATCCATTGGTATCGGCGTTGAGGGCTTAGCATCTGGCATCAGCCCGCCACCTGGATAAACACTATAGCCGCGATGTTTGCTGGTTTTATGGCTTCTGACGTAACGATAATTATTATTCAGAACGCCCCAACCCTTTAAGCCTTCTAATAGTTTCTCTTTGTCTTCTTTATTGACCGTCTTATCAAGACCACCTGTATTGACCGCTTTAGATAATAGCTCTGAGACATAACCCCGTACATCGTTTTGTACTTCGCCCAAGCGCTGCGGTGCGCCATTAAAATGATTGGTACGGTGCAGGTAGGCACGGTCATTGGTTTGAATAAAAGGCTGCAACGCCACGCCAAACTTTTTGCAATAATGAAAGACGGCATAATGATGAATAGGTAATCGCCATGGCCCACCATTAAAGTAGTTGCCTTTTTTAAAGTCACAAGTAACCTCATCGCCACCCAATTCAGTATATTTATCACCAGCGTTCAGTGTCCAACTGCGACCACCACCGCGATTTTGAAACTCAAGAACGGTCACTTTATAGCCGGCTTTACGTAGCTCATAAGCAGCAGTTAAACCAGCTAAACCTGCACCCAGAATGACGATACTTGCTCCAGCAGGCGCTCCTTTAAGATCAATCTGTTGCTTAAAGCTAGACTCTGAAGCAAACCCTAAGGTCGTCATTGCTTGATACATGGCCGTTGCTCCGGCGGTCTTACCGATCATTGCTAGTAATTGCCGTCTTGTAGGCGCTTGAAATAAGTCGTTCATTTACATATCCTTGTTATAGAGCATTTGTCCATGACAGCCAGTGTTTGCTTATTTTTATAGCACGGTATTGTTTTTACATTTCATTAACCACCCTCAAACTTATACTGCCTCATTCCATTACTTTTTTAACATCTTTAGCAGTGACGTCACTGCTTGGTAGGCCACCGAAATTGACACGCACATAATTGGTAATACTAGCAATCTGTGCATGAGTGAGCTCTTTAGCGAAGCCAGGCATTTTGGGTGCAGTATTTAATGCGCCTTTTGCACCATAAGCAATGACGTTAATCAGTGCATCTGGCTTAACACGACGAATACTGCTTAGCCCTACGATAGAGACGTAACGAGCATCGGGCTGTGCGTAACCATCGACCCCGTGACAGCTACCACAGGCAGCAAGATACAGCGATTTTGGTGAGTTGGTGGCATTGTTGTTAGCATCAGCATTATTAATACTAGCTTTTGCCTGCGCTAAATAGTCTTTTTGCTCAAGCAAATCGTAAGTAATAGAGTTACTCACTGGATTTGGCAGGCGGGCGATATTTACGGGTATTAAGTAATCATCGGTTTTAATAGCGGGGACGACTTTTAGATAAGCCGCCATCGCGCTTAAATCTTCATCGGTTAGATAACGGGTGCTATGGGCGACCGCCTCAGCCATCGGCCCACCAGCATATGCGCGTTTATCAAGCATTCCGCTACGTAGATAAGTAACGATATCTAGCTGACTCCAACGCCCGATGCCAGTATCATTATCTGGGGTGATGTTGGGTGCATACCATTTACCAAGCGGCGCACCAGATAAATACTTGTCTTTATCAAGACCTTGAGTGAGATTACGTGGGGTATGACAAGTGCCGCAATGTTCTAAGTTATTAACCAGATATTCACCGCGTTGCTGGGTTTGGGTGAGACCTAAACGGTTTTCGGTAGAAGGTACATTAATCAGATTCCAAGCCAGCATTAAGGTGCGGATATTCAATGGAAAGGGTAGTTTGGTGGTTTTTTCAGGCGGTATGTCAATGGGAGGTACGGTTTGAAAGTAAGCAAATAACGCACTAATATCCGCATCAGCCATACCATGATAAGACGGATATGGCATCGCAGGATACAGCTGATGAGTGGGCGCACGGCCTTTTTGCAGGGCTTTTTTAAAGTCAGTTTCGGTATAGTTGCCGATACCATAACGTTGAGAGGGCGTGATATTGGTTGAGTAAATGTTACCAATAGGGGTTTCAATCGCGACGCCGCCGCTATAGTCTTCGCGATGACAAGCCATACAGTCGCCAGTACGGGCAATATAGGCACCGCGATTGGCCAAATCACTATTCATTGGACTTACATTGGGTAAGCTGATAGCTGGACTGAGATTAGGCAAGGTCGTCGCATTAGGTAGGCGTGCGCCATCAGCCATGACAGCGCTGGAAGCCATACTAAGTACAAGTGCTGATGACAGCATGGAAATTGGCTTCATAATATCCTCACAAGGCTGGCAAAAACTAATGTTCAATCATTTTGGCTATGACTCTATTACACGTTGAATTACATGCTGATGATTTATTGAACCTAAAAAATTACTGTTTAGCAGCTTCGATCTGAATATTTAAAGTCAAATTTTTAGTCATGCCGAATAAGACATATTTTTTGATATTCCACTGAGTACGGTCAATGGTGGCGGTAAAATTGCCTCCACAGGCGTTCTTCTTAAGTGGGGAGCTCAAGTAGCAATTAAATTTGGTCGCCAGTAAACTAATAGGATGGGTCTGACCGTTTAAAGTTAGTTTGCCATCTACTCGTGTGACCTTTGGATTTTCTTTATCAGAGGTAAAGTGCCATTTGGTAGATTCAAAATGAGCCAATGGAAACTGTTCCATATTAAAAAAATCAGGGCCCATCAGTTTAAGATTAAACACTTTATTGCCGGTATTTAAAGATTTTATGGGAATAATAAGAGAGATGTCGCCCGTTTTTGCGCTCGGATCATACTGTAGTAGTCCCGTTACATTATAGAAGCCGCCAGTGGTGGCAGAGGTTTTGAGGTGGTCAATAGCGAAGCGTACGTTGGAATTGTCAGGCTCAATTTTATAGGTGGCTGCGTGACTGCTAGCCATACAACTTGCAAGCAATAATAGCGTCCCTAATAACTGGCAGTAACGTAATACTGCTGGGTCAAATAAAAGCTGACTCATAACAACATTCCTTTGTTGTGTGATCTTACTTATGACACGCTTTTTAAAACTTTACTAGCATTGTTTTATTTAGATGAAGGCTTTAAGATTAATACAAAGATTGTTATAACCAGCAGATAAAAAGGTATATTTTTAATTAAATGTTATTCATATAACGTCGGGCAGACAACCGACGTTTTATAAATCAAGCAATAATGATGACCAACACTCATTCGCTTATTTGACTGATTGTAATACCTTGCTAAATAACGAATGTAATTTTCTCAATCATGAGCCAATACACCACACATTTCTACCTCTATCATCATAACTTAGCTTGACGTTAAGATAGCGTTAAGATGCTGGCTAATGTGATAGATAATGTTTTTAAAGATAGATTAGGCTCTAAACCGCCACACCAAATAATCGTCCAATTAATGATGTTGCAACCATTGCTAAGACGCCCCAAACCACCACTCGAGCCGTCGCTGGGATAACTGGCGCGCCGCCCAAGCGTGCTGATATTATTCCAAGTAGCGCTAAGCCTACTATAGTTAACGAAGCCAGTGACCAAACCAGCGTTTGCGCTGGCAACAGTAGAATACCAATAATCGGTAATATCGCACCAACAATGAATGATAATCCTGAAGCGACTGAGGCATGAATGGGCTTAGCTTGACTAAGATCTGTCAAACCAATCTCATCTCGGGCGTGTGCCTCAAGCGCATCATGCTCAGTCAAAGCTACAGCAACTTGATGCGCTAAGACATGATCAAGCCCACGTGTTTCATAAATTTTAGTCAGCTCAAAAAGCTCACGCTCAGCATTATGAGTCAGTTCATGTAATTCTTTATCTAGATCCGCTTTCTCGGTATCCGCTTGTGACGATACTGAAATATACTCACCAGCAGCCATTGATAAAGCACCTGCTGTCAATGCTGCCATGCCTGTTAATAGCAATGTCTGACTACTGGGACTAGCTGATGCGACACCAACTAATAAACTGGACGTAGAAATTAAGCCATCATTTGCGCCAAGTACTGCCGCTCTTAACCAATGATTGCGGTTACTTAAATGCGCTTCGTCATGAATAGAATGGTGCATAGATACCCTCAAACGATTTAGACATAAATTGGAATGTAGCAGTGTAGCCTATAATGTTACACCCTTAGTTGCAGCTTTTTTGAAAAGAACACTTGCGAGTGCGCAAGCTAGCGTCCATGACAGCAGCATCGATACTAAAGTATGACTAAAAAAGTGGTCGCCAAAGAGCATTTTATATAGTCCCATCGTCCATCCTAAGATAGTGACTATTGCAAAAACTTTATAGCGATGTTTTTGTAGTGTCGGTAGAAATGCCAATCCATATAAAGAAAACCCTGCGCTGGCATGAGCCGCTGGAAAGCATTTGGCTGGTGTCATGGCTACGATGTTTTGCCAGAGGTTAAGATAGGGTAGATCGCCATTGAATAGAGACAAATTATTTGGGCAACTAACGTGGGTGAAGCTCTTGAGCGTGGCGATAACTGTAGGCACCATAATGATAGTGATTAGCAGATAGCTTAGCTCTCGGCTAGACAGGGCTGTGATTCCTTTAACAAATAATGGCTTAGAAATTTTGATATTAGAATATCGGCTTTGCCAAAACCGTAAAGTTAATGTTGTTATTAAGTAGATGCCTAATAAGATTAGTAATAATTTAGGAAAATCATAAAAGATAAATGCATAAGGCTGTGCGCCTTTTTCAAGTAGCCAATGTCCATTTGCATAGAAAAGCTCACTAATACGAACATCAAACTGATTGTGTTCGAAAGTCAGTGTCGCAATGATGGTTAAGCACAGCAGTTTAAGCCATAACCAATCAGTGGAATTTTTTGCTAGAGTCATTGCGTCACCTTTTAACATATATTAAGTCAAAATATCCAAGTATTGCTCAATATAAAAGGTTCAATAACGCCATTACCCATAAGATAAACAAAACTAATAACGCCAAAAATTGCGCAGCAGAACCCACGTCTTTGGCTATCTTTGCTAGAGGATGTTTTAGGGTTGAGGTATGGTCGACACTGGCTTCGATACCCGTATTAATTAGCTCAACGATAAGCGATAAAAAAGAGGCGAATATCAGCATCATTTTTATGCTGATGTTAAAAGGGATAAATACAATGACAACGAACAAGACAAAATTAAGCCATAGCACCTGTCTAAAGGCGGCTTCGTGTTGGTAAGCGGCTTTAAAACCATCTAGAGAATAACCAGCGGCTTTAACAATACGAGAAAGACCTTTATTTCCTTTGGCCTTATTCGCATAGCTATCGGGTGCAAGCAGCTGAGTAGCTATGGCTTGGTTTTTTGGTTCAGAGTTGACTGTATTCATATTGAATTCTTAATATTCATTGTCTTATAAAATATTATAAGACAGTGAATATTAAGAAAACGTTAAGACAGTTAAGAACATATTGATTTGTTGATGTATGAAATATAGTAAAGACTCATATATATATTATTTATTATAATAAATACTAAACGTACTACCACCGGTTTTATTCGCTTGGTGGATTAACTGCCAGTCCATATGAGTCATGATACGTTGCACAATACTAAGACCCAAACCGCTACCTTCTACCTGATCGCCTGTATTTACCTCATTTAGACGCTCAAACCTCTCATAGAGTAGTGGCATCATAGCCTCAGGAACACCAAGACCTGTATCAGATACTGTTATTTTTTTGGCATCAATAGTCACGATTACTTCACCATCATCGGTGTACTGAAAGGCGTTTTTTATTAAGTTTCCCAATGCCATTTTTAGCAGTTCAGGTCTTACATAAGCCACATAATCTTCATCAGCGACTACTTTGCAATTTACCGGTTTATGGCGGAGCAAATATTTTAAGCGTGACACTTCATTAAGGGCGATGGTGTTGATAGACGTTTGCGGTGTGTCCAGTTGCTCAGGAGCGCGCGATAAGAGTAATAAGGCGCTGATAATTTCAGAGGTTTCTTTAGCGGTAGTGCTAATACGGTTGGCGAATTCGCTCAAGCGACTGTTGTCTTCAAGTTGTGAGGCTAATACCTCAGATGCGCCCATGATAATGGTCAACGGTGTGCGCAACTCATGACTGACATCTCCTGTGAATAGTTGCTCGCGTTTTAGATATTGCTCTAGTTTATGATTTTTTTCATCAATTGCCCTCGCTAACACCCCAACTTCTGACGGTAGATGGGTTAATTCGGTTAAGTTTTGATGATCTGTTTCCACTGCTTGCTTTAGATCTAATAGTGGCTTGGTGATCTGCTTAGCAGATAAATGTGAAAATATGGCGGCGATTAGCAAACTCAAAACGACCGCAATTTTTAGTGCATCCGCAAATATATCTTCTAGATGCTCAAATATTGCCAAAACAGGATAGTTTTCCATCACCATTTCGTCGTCTTCTAAATAGGTCAAAATATAAGCTTGTTTATCTTGTTGATAGGCGAAAAAGTGTAAATTGGTCTCAAAATTGCCAGCTTGATTATTTACCATCACTGGTATTTCTTGTACTGTTTCGGTCGCTAAAGCCTGTAAGTTTGCTGGTGCCATATCGTAGTGATAAATTTTAATACCCGGATTGGCAGTATAAACCGTCTGCTTACCTTCTTTTTCTTGACTAAGCTCTAACTGTTGTAGAAGACGAGCTTTGACTAACTCTTGCTCTATTCTGACTTCAGCATACATAAAAATACTGACGAAAGTTGTGCAAAGCAGCAAGGCAAATAAGAAATAGGAGATGCGAAACTTATTAGCGATTGAGTCTATATTGAACATGGCATTTACTTAGCAGTGTAGGGCAGTAGATAGAGTGAGAATAAATACAGATACGATTCCTCATTATAGCGTTTCGTATTTAAATCTTATTATGAAGCTTTACACCTTGTCTGGATTAATAATTTGGTAACCAACACCAGGCATCGTTACTATCATAGTTTTATCGAACGGTTTATCAACTTGTGCACGCACACTATGCAAATGGGTGCGAAGGGCATCACTACTTGGCACATCCTGTCCCCATACTTTTTCCTCAAGCTCGGTTTTACTAACGACCCGAGGCGAGGCACTCATTAAGGTATGTAAGATTTTGAACCCTGTTGGGGTGAGTTTTAGCAGTTTATTTTCTCGTTCGATGCTATGTTCCTCAGTATTTAAAGACAGCTTACCAACTTCAATACTGTGCTGAAAATGTTCATCCTGATGGCGGCGTATCAGCGCTTTGATACGTGCTTCCAATTCAACCAATGAGAAAGGCTTGACCAAATAATCATCAGCACCGCTATCAAATCCTGCTACTTTATCCAAAACAGTATCACGCGCAGTCAGCATTAATACAGGTGTCTTATCATGCAGCTCTTCTCTGAGCGTTTTGCACAGTTTGGTACCGTCCATACCAGGAAGCATCACGTCTAACAGTATAACGTCGTAACGATTACTTGCTGCCAGTGCCAAGCCACTAAGTCCATTATGGGCATTATCCAGCACAAAGCCCTTTGGTTCAAAAAAAGCATAGATATTTGCCACGATATCAGGATTGTCTTCAATGATAAGTATTTTATACATAATGGCTACTACTCTATAAAAAGCGTGAGGCGGATAAAAAGTAATTTAATGGGTAGTCTGGAAAAAAGTAGGTTCTGACGCCACTTCTTTAGTCGTAATATTAAAGAAGCTTAGCAGGGTTGGCGTAATAAAGTCATGCGAAACTGGCTGCTTGATCATACTAGAGAGGCTATTGTTATCGATGCTGTTGCTACTAGGAGACCAGATAATGACTGGTACCTGCTTTTGAGCATTTGGTGCAATACCGTACGGTAGACCATGTAAATACACATTGTTTTCACCCAAACTTTCTCCATGATCACTAATATATACCATCACCACATCATAGTCTTGCTCGTAGGGTTTTAGCGTATCTATGACGGCATTTAAGAAGTAGTCGGTATAGCGAATTGCATTGTCATAACCGTTAATAACTGACTGATCATCACATTTGGATAGCTCATTGGTCATACAGACTGGCTTATATTCTTCAAACTCTTTGGGGTAGCGCTTGTAATAAGCAGGACCATGATTGCCCATTTGATGTAGTAAAATCAGGGTATCTTGTGGCTTAGCAGCTTTTTTGACCAACTTATCAAAATCATTAAGCATGCCAATATCGCGACACTCAACATCACAATTTGGATTTACCTCAGGCGTTTTATAATCTTCAACAGTCACGCGGTCTGCCACGCCTTTAGAGCTAGAGTTATTATCCCGCCAAATGACATTGACGCCTTGCTTATTGAGCGTATCTAGCACGTTTTCATTATACTCCGCAGTATCAACGTCGTAGTTTTCTCTATTAGAGTAACTAAACATACAAGGTACTGAATAAGCGGTAGAGGTGCCGCAAGAAGTCGCATTTTTGAAGCTATAAATATCTGGCTGGCTGGCAAGCAGTGGCATCGTATCGCGCTTATAGCCATTTAAGCCAATATGGTCAGCGCGAACCGTTTCACCGACTACGAATACCATCAGCTTAGGTTTTACATTGCCAACTGTACTTGTTCGCTTAGCATCTACAGCGTGAGCAATCATCGTATCAGGGCGACGCAATTCATCGACATAATCAGTAGCGAGTTTGATGACTGAGTAAATGGGCGTAATGGGATTGGTATAACTACGCACCATTTTATGCTGACGAAAGAAGCTGGCGTACTGATCCCCAAATGGCAACAAGCAGACTGCTATTATTGCAATAGACATTATCAAGGTAATTGCCTTTTGCACGATTGAGCGACCTATAGACAAACGCTTTATTCGCAGCTTACTGATAATAAAAGCTGGTAACGCACCCAATAGCAGCAGTCGAATAACAAAGCTTGGCGCCATCAAACCCATCGCTTCTGCTTGGTCAGTCTGCAAGCTATTAACCAACATACCGCTATCAAATATCGTTCCATAAGCATCGGTAAAATAACCACATATTGCCGCAATAATGAGCATTATGATTAGCACAGGTTTTGCTATCGGGCGGTAGCATAATAGCTGAAACAATAACCACATCAGCCCAAACAGTAAGCCAGTAAGAGAGATAATAAAGCCAATATTGTCAGCAAACGGATATATAGCCAATACTTGCTTAAAGAAACCTATATTTGCCGTAGCAACGAGATATAGTACAACGACGGTAATCAAGTAAGCAAGATTGACCTCACGGTTATAGAATTTTCTTTTCTTGGTCGTTACAGTATTATTTTTAGCAAGGCTTATATCATTGTTTTCTGCAACGGCTGGCTCAGTAACTAAGTGTTTTGACATACACGGACTTCTTAATAGAATGAGAGAGGACTGTATTCGCTAAAATAGCATGTACTGCGTTAAGAAGATGTTAAGAAGACTGAATAAAATGCGTGATTGGTAACGAATTTTATATGGTAATTGATACTTTAAAGACTAATAAAGGCTGCTCACATGACTACTAAACAACTGCTTATTATTTTGCCTATACTATTAGGTTCTGTTAATGCAATGGCGATGGTCGCTGAAGTGGAGGGCGATACGATGTGCACCACAGTGTCGTTGGCCAGTCAAAAAGTGCTGACAAAAACGTCCTGTAGCTTTGAAGGTAACACGGGCGCTAGTATGGTTTACTTTGTTCAGCAGCTTAATTTTACAGTAGCCTCTAATAAAACAGTCTCAACGATCAATAATGCTAGTTTTAGATTTGGTGATAATGGAGAAACGCTTGATCTAGAAGAAACTATCAGTATCAATGATAAGCCGGCAGAGATCATAAAACTTAACTCACACACTCTGAAGAAGTTGACTAAAATTGAAATGGACAATCTTCATAAAAAGAAGGTTCCTGATTTCTCCAAGGTTTTACATTGCTTTAAACCTATCAAAGATAACACCGCTTTTTGTATTCCTTATAGCGTAATCTATGGCATGGCTTAATTTATAGCATGTCTTAGGCCAATACATTTGAGATGGATTGGTAAGCTGCGTCTATCGTTTATACTGGCCTAAAAACTCTATAGCCAGTCCTAAATAAAATAAGGTCAAATATTATAACGCGCTACTGGTATAAATTTTCCTTGCTTGCTGTGCCTGCGCAGACAGAGGCAGCGCAAAACTTATCCCAGTAGCACTGTGTTTTTTGATAGTGGATCGACTATATATCTACAAAAACTGTCGCTAAAAGAGGCTTCTTGTTCATGTTCACTGTCATTCAAACCAACCAGCAGTTAGTTATCTTAAGTGGTTTGGTTCTATTAGTGATTATTTTTTTATGGATTCTGCAATACTGCGTTATTCATTATGGCAAGAAATTACTTGCTCACGTAATGCGTTATTGGCTGTCATTTGAAAAATCTGTTGGGCTAAGCAAACGACTGATTGTATTAAAAAATGATTACCCAAAACTATATCATTTGTTTTGGCAAAGACTTCATATCCAGCATTTTTATGGCTTACCTCTGACGTTTCTATTGCTAGTCATGGGCTATACGTTGGCGTTGTTTCTTGGATTGGTTGAAGATGTCGTCACGTCAGACACTATCGTGGCAATAGACTACTTTGTGTCACACCAGATGAGTACGCTGAGCGAATCATCAGTCGTAAATTTCTTTATTTTCATTACCAGTTTGGGCTCTACGCCCATTACATGCTTAGTGGTGCTTTTAACCTGTGTATTCTGCTGGGTGATTCGCCAACGCTATATAGTCATTGGCTTACTAATAGCCGCTTTAGGCAGTACGGTATTTACCTTCCTCAGTAAACTGTTGTTTCAGCGCGACCGACCAGCAGATATTTTACTGTTTGAACAGACAAACTCCTTCCCAAGTGGACATGCGACGATTACGGTTGCTTTATATGGGTTCATTGCTTACATGGCTATTCGTTTTAGCCACAATTTTATTCGACAAGTCCGTATAGCGGTGATTGCCGTCTTTTTCGCTATAATGATAGGGTTAAGCAGAATCGTGTTGAATGAGCATTACTTGAGTGATGTACTAGGAGGGTATTTAGTAGGTGCGTTATGGCTGACGCTAGCGATTAGCGTGACAGAATGGCTGAGCATGAGGAGTAAAATTAATTGGCAAATAGACTGGTTAAGCGCTCATACTCATCTTGTTTGGCTCAGTGTTGTTTGTGTGCTGATTGGCACATTGATATATGCGGGAGTCTATCAATTTCCGCTTTTATTCTAAGCAGAATAAAGAGATAGTCAATAGTGAGCAGCCCGGAGATTGCCTCAGACCCGCTTTCTTGAGAGAAGGTTTCGATGATAAAAGCAAAATATCCTCCTGATATCTGCTGATAAGCGTGATTCCTTGGGCATATTGATTGTGTGCTTATTAACTCAAGCAAAAATAGGGACACTACCTATACTCTGTTAATAAGAAAGCCACTTTCATTGAATGAAAGTGGCTTTTTTTATCTGTTTTATTAAAAAATATTTAGTTAGGATAGTCGGCAATTGGCCCTGTAGCTGGCAGCGTTACCCAAGTGCCTTCGTTTAGATGATTAGCGCGATTCGCAGGCTGAGTATAAAAATTCAATGGTGCTTCAGGTAACTTCAACAGCGCCACAGAATCCTGTGCAGTTTCTGTAATAGGTAGACCATATAGCGCGAACATTGCCTTTAAGTCATAGCCGATGATTTTAGAACTGAGTACATACAGCATATCTGGACGACTTAGGTTTTTCTGATTAAACGCACCTAAACCCAGTTTATTTTTTTCAGCTTGACTGGCTTTAGATAAATCAATCTGATTATACAGACGCTGTGAGGTATTCAATAAACGCATAAACTCAAGCACACCTTGCAGATCTGGTTTGGCTTTACCTTGATGTAATTTGGTGTAGTTGTGCGCCAATTGCATATGAACCGCTTGCTTAGCATTGTCACTGCCTCGCCATAAGCGTTTTTCCATATCTGCCCGCAGTGCTTCACCCGTTAAATTAATGTTACGACTGCCTTTAATGTGGCTAAATCTGCAATAGCCTCACCCTTATGTTTACCAAAGCTTAAATGCGTCGGTACACGTGCCATTTCACTAAACTCATATAGGCTCTCTACATCACTTATTTAATGACCCTGACTATTGGCCAAATCAATCAAACTATCAAGCACCAGCTCAGTTAAGTAAATGTCAGTAATGTCAGTAATGGCAGCATGTGCGTTCTTTGCTTGAGCTCGGGCTATATCTCGGTGAAAGTAGTAGAGAAGGGACACTAGTTTATGGCTCTCCAATGTAGGAGGAAGATTATTAGCCATAGGCTGCGTAACTAAAACCTCCCAAGTTTGTTTCTACGGTTTTGACGGCAGGGGTCAATGCTGCACGAGAGTGCTTTAAAGCTGTTTAAAAGTTGGGAGCAACACGATGAAAAATGGCGTGAAAGCGGCATGCTTGATCGCGAGGCTTGGTTAGAAGCTGGTGAAATGGGTTTTTTATGTGCTTCTATGCCAGAAGAGTATGGCGGGGCAGGCGGTGATTTTCGTCACGAAACGGCGCTCATTTACGCGCAAGCTGAAGCTAACATGTCAGGCTTTGGTGGGTCTTTGCACTCTGGTATCGTTGCACCTTATATCCTGCATCACGGTACTGAAGAGCAAAAGCAGAGATGGTTACCGAAAATGGCGACTGGTGAGCTAATCGGTGCTATAGCTATGACTGAACCTGGTACTGGCTCGGATCTACAAAACATCAAGACGTATGCGACAAAAGAAGGTGATGATTATATTATCAATGGCTCAAAGACCTTTATCACTAACGGTCAATTGGGTAATTTGATTATAGTTGCCTGTAAGACTACTAGAGACGAAGGCGCAAAAGGCGTTTCGTTAATAGTCGTTGAGACTGATAACTCCCCAGGGTTTGAGCGTGGTAATAAACTCAAAAAACTCGGTATGGCGTCACAAGATACCTCTGAGCTGTTCTTCAATAACATGCGTGTTCCACAAAAGAATCTATTGGGTACAGTGGAAGGTATGGGTTTTATGCAGCTAATGCAGGAATTACCGCAAGAACGTCTGTTAGTCGCCCTAGCAGGGGTGGGTGCTATGAAATTAGCTCTTGATTTGACTATTGACTACACTAAAGAACGTACTGCCTTTGGTAAACCAGTATGGGGCTTTCAAAATACGCGCTTCAAATTAGCCGAATGTAATAGTCATTATATTGCTTCGAGTGCGCTATGTGATGCCGCTATCGAAGCACTGCTTAAAAAAGAGCTTACCGTTCAACATGCTGCCTTAATCAAATACTGGGTGACTGAGAAGCAATGCATTGTGATGGATGAATGCGTTCAGTTATTCGGCGGTTACGGCTATATGATGGAATATCCTATCGCTCGACTATATGCCGATGCACGGGTACAAAAAATTTATGGCGGCACCAATGAGATTATGAAAGAGTTGGCGTCACGGTTTATGTAACTTTCAAACCCCAGTATCGACAACATTACTTGAATAAAATACCAAATGAAAAAAGGTTGCTAACACTATATATAATATAGTGTTAGCAACCTTTTTTACGGCCGACGAGATTGAATCAGTAACTAAATTTATTCAACATAGTAATAACCATACCCCTTCAATAACGAGGTGATTGATACCTAAGAAATTATAAATTAGCCTGTTATGAGAAGAAGATATTTAGCCATCGCATTGGTACAATTTAACTTAGGATCATCAGTCACGCCAGCAACTTTAAGAGCACCTATATCAAAATCAATATTTTGACCAATCAAGTTCTCAACACTGTTAGGCATTCTAAAATCGGTATTAGGTAGCTAATTCGCAACATCTTCATCACATATATGTGATATCGCTATGTGCTGTGACTATCAATGTGTGGGGCAAGTTAGAGATATCGGCATTCGTCATGCGATCGCAAATGGGGCGACCTGGCTTGCCTGTACAGACGCCGATTCAGTTGTGGCTGTGGATTGGTTGGTACAGCAAATTGCACATATTAGCCACCAGCCGATTGATATGATTTGCGGCGTGGTGGACGTTGATAGCTGAGCACATTTGACACCGCAAACTCGAAAATATTATATCGATCATTACCAAGATAGGATGGGACATCATCATATTCATGGGGCAAATTTAAGTTTTAGTAGTGACGCTTATGTTGCTGTGGGTGGCTTCGCTCATATAGCTTGTCATGAAGATGTGGATTTGGTTAGAAGATTTGAAGCTCAAAGCTATGCCATTACTTGGAGCAATCGTGTCCGTGTAATGACCAGTAGTCGGTTGCAAGCTCGGGCAACCGAAGGTTTTGCAGCATTTCTAAACAATTTAGAACAAAACAATCCACATTAAGATACGCAATATAAGATTGTACTGACTTATTATTGAGTGTGGATATATTTTAATAATAAGGATTATAAATCATGTCAAGTAAGCCTACTAGTAACGATAACATTAAGAATGCTTTAGAGTCTTTTGAGAATACAACAGAAGCGCCTTCAAATGATGGGGTAACGGGTGTTGAGGTCTTAAAAGGCGATACAGTAATGTATGAAGATGGTGACTTTGAAGATTACAATGCGGAAAAACAGGCTGAATCTAACAAAGACGATGAATCTAACAAAGACGATGAATCTAACAAAGACGATGAATCTAACAAAGACGATGAATCTAGCAAAGATGATGAATCTAACAAAGACGATGAATCTAACAAAGACGATGAATCTAACAAAGGTGATGAATCTAACAAAGATGATGAATCTAGCAAAGATGATAAATCTAACAAAGATGATAAATCTAACAAAGATGATAAGCATGGTATGACGATAGCCAATATCTACCAATGGGCGTCTAAACTTAAGGATGATTTTATCTCTGATAAAGAGGGGAAATCTGATTCTAATGATAAAGAGACATCTAGTAAATCTGATCAAGATGACAAGCACAGTGCAACAATAGCCAATATCTACCAATGGGCGTCTAAGCTTAAAGATGATTTTACCTCTGAAGCCTTTAGTATGACGCATGAAGTTTCTGAAAAGGCGGTTGCTATGATGCTTAATAGGCTTTTGGACGCTGCAGAGGCTGAGCTAAAAACCTTTGATAAGAACGCAGAAGACTCTAAAGAGCCAGTGCCCAATGCCACAGAGGAACGTAGTAAGATTACTGATAAAAAAGATAAATACCAAAGTATGATTGACCAACTACGAAGCTAATTGGCACGCTTACTTCAATTTACCTAAGGACGTTGACATGAAGAGAATAGAGTTAAACGCATCATTACGTACAGGTCTTCTAATAGCGTCCTTAGCCGCTATTATGAGCATGAGTGCTTGTAGTAGTGAAAAAGAAGATACTAATGGCCAATCAGGTGATGGCATAGAAACAAATCAAGGTTCAGAAGTTACAGGTACAGCCTCACAAGAAGGTACGCCGTCACCGACAAACGATACTAATATGGATGCCGCCGCAGATTCTACTACTAATTCTAGTGATGGAACTGGAACAACGAATCAGTCAGGGTCTACAGATGGTATGGGTAATGATGAGTTAGATGACCATACTGACGAAAACCCGAACTTAGATCAAACAGCGGCTGAAGGGCTGCAGTAGAACTCTAAATGCTCGCAAAAAGATGGCGAAACTTATAAAAAAAGTGAGTACGCTGTCTATGTTTTTCACAAGTATTTGATAGGAAATTAATTGGTGATTTAAACGATTAGGGCCAGTGATCCAATGTTAGGTGTTTAAATAAAATGCCTAGCATTGGATTTTTTATTGTCTTTTGATTGGTTATTGCTTATTCTTCCGTCAGGGAATAAAAAGCAGTTATGCAGCTTTTTATGAAAACCTCATGCTAATAGGTCTAACAGTATTTTTGTGTCTTCAAATCAGTGATTTTGCTGTCGGAATAGATCATATTGATTACAGGAATTATTTTTAATACTCATATTTTTAGTATGTAATCTTTTCGTCAATGAGTATAAATGAGATTGTATCAAAGTCTATTCAACAAGCTGACATAGTTAAAACGCATGATTCAATACTTGAAAAAAGTATTTCGTTATCAGGTGGGAGTGAATGCGTGTCTAATAAAATAAGTAAAGAAGAAGCTGCCTTTGCAAGTTTGCCACTTAATATTCAAAATGCATTGGAGCAGAAAAATAGAATAGTGTTTATCGCCAATAATCCATCCATTAATACCGCGCAACTTGAGCAGCTGTTGCAACCTGATGATGTTTTAGTATTGTTTAATCATTTCATACACGCTGATTTTTTTGCTAATCATCTGTTAATTAGTAAATTGCCTAAATTATTATTTTTTCGGCAGATTGGCGACAGTAAACTGCATTTTGGCTTACCACCAAGAAGTAATAATGTAGCTGTAATGAAGAGAATGGTAAAGGCTGCACCATTAGGTATATTGCTGAGCAATCAGCCTTATCAGTTTCCGTTACCAAGTGAGGATCCGAACCCTGATGATGATCCTATTACTTCTGACCGAATACTCATTATTCCACCAGTAGTGCAAGAGTTATTGCAGAACGATAGCTACCATAGAGTATTGTCCGAGCGTCATCCGGTCGTTGCTGACTATCCTTACTTTGGTGATATTCATTCATCAGCACCGTCGTCCGGGTTTTTGTTATATCGATTGCTATTAGCCGCTCGAGAACATTTACAGTTGGTGCAAGAATCAGATCTGCCACTACGACTATTAATGATAGGTTTTAATGATAATGACAAGACTGCTCATTTTTGGCACGGGCATAACTGGAGTTTTGAGCGCCGCGAAATGAGCGCGCCGCCGCAAGAAGTAGAGGTTATTCGTCAGTATTAAACATTAACTAGAAATTTAAACATAGGGTGCATTAGGGCAGTGTGCTTGCTTTATCTCATGAGTGCTAGGTTTTCGTAACACAACTATCGGCGTCGACTGTACCGCTGTCCAACGAATAAGTCCCATATTTGAAAATTGCTTAAGCCATCCCTCCATTGGCCAGTGCTGCCATTTCTCATAAAAGCGATTGGCATTGATGATAATGCTATCTAGATGA
This sequence comes from Psychrobacter sp. DAB_AL32B, assembly GCF_002224105.1. Taxonomy (NCBI): domain Bacteria; kingdom Pseudomonadati; phylum Pseudomonadota; class Gammaproteobacteria; order Moraxellales; family Moraxellaceae; genus Psychrobacter; species Psychrobacter sp. DAB_AL32B. The sequence continues at coordinate 21,111 of NZ_NEXU01000100.1, forward strand.
TTAAGAGGTGGCCGATAGACGCTATGCTGCTGATGGTAAACAATGTCAGCCGTGAGATAAAAGTCGATATCTAATTTTCGCGCAGTAAAAGAAAAGTCAGTATCTTCGGCTCCATAACCGATGTATTGAGTATCAAACCCACCTATCTGCTCAAACTGTTGGCGTTTAATCGCAAAGCATAAACTCCAAAACGCACCGTAATCATCGGTCTGCTCAATAACCGTCTGCTTTATTGATGTGGCAGTGTAGTCGACCTCATTGAAATTATAACGATAAGGGTTATAGACAGACAGTGCATTTAAAAAGCAGGGGGTTAGCGTGCCACTTTGTAACTCTAAGCCTTCTTTAACTGATAAAGGTCGCGTGAGATAGCGCGGTTGACCCATGAGTAAGGAGTCAGGATATTTTTGCAACTTAGCGCTTAATTGCTCAATAAACGTCGGCGCTACTATACAATCAACATCTAAAAATATAAGCGTGTCATGAGTGGCGAGCGCTGCGCCAATATTACGATTGTGCCCAATATCAAATTTAGTTGTATCTGATTTATTGGACGATGCTTCAATGGTGGTGGGAATTCTTATGATATTTAAAGAAAATTCAGCTAACCGCTTTGGGTCAGTGTCGTCATTGACAATGATGACTTCATCGGGCTGGACGCTACCGTTCATAAGGCTGCTGAGGAGATTATAAAGATGGCGATTGCGCCCATAACAAGTGGTGATAACCGTTACTGGTACATAGTCAGAAATAGTTTGAACAGTAGACATGGGTTTTATGCTCATCAGTCGTCATCGCCTCTTTTATTATTTTACTTTTTTCAGGATGCGTTTAATATTATTGAGAGTTTGTTTAAGAGCACTGTTTATTATTATTGAAGTTATTAGTAGTCAGGATTCAACTCAAGCTTAGGGAGTAACCACTTTTCGAACCAAGCTTTAGTCGTTGGATATTCAGCCGTACTATCCATAAATTCTTGGGCAGCAGTTAAACAGTCTTTGTTGCGATTTACGTTACTAGACTTCGAAGTTGACTTGGTCTGTGCTTTATTTGCCGATAGTCCATTCGGGTTAGTATGAGTTTGTTTATGAGACAGCAAGGTTTTAAATTGCTGCCAGCTCAATGCGCGTTCTTGGTCTATTAATGCTTGCGCCATCACTTCTTGCTCTTGATGCGGGCGGTCATCAGGTAGAACCACAAGTGGCGTAGCATAATCATAGACTTGCGCAACTGCGTTCAAACCACAGGCCATCAGTAGATAATCACTATGTTGTATAAATGGTGTGACATCATTCACTTGCGCAGCAATATCAACGTGACAGCGCATGTTATCGTTTATAGGACCAAGTGATATGATAAAGGCGCTGGGTAATAGACGACGCAACTCGGGTAATTTCATATCAATGGCCTCATGTCCACCGTAGCCCTTAATAACAGTAATGATAGTGGACGTATCTTCTTCCCAGTCTTTTAGATTTGAAGTATTTAACTTCGCCAGTATTTCTATAAACTCACGATAAGTCAGCTCTTTTTGTTGCGCCGTATTAATAAAATCAAGGTATAGCGTTTTTTTACCTACCCATTCGGGCGTCATAGTAGCCTCTAGTAGACGAGGATAAGGCGCTAGTAAAGCAAGAGCGCCAGCAAAGGCATTGAGATGCGGGGTATCATCGCGAATACCAGGAAGTCTGATATAAAGATAAGGAATGCTAGCAGCTCGGCACAGCATCGCCACTTCAACACTCACATCGATAATCATCAAATCAATGTGATGCTGATAAATTGTATCTAATATTTGATGGCTACGCTTTTGAATATTGCTATTACCGACAGGCGAATAATGGAGGCTAGCTGGTTGCCAATGTTCTCCTGCGCGACCTTTTAGCACATCATCTGCACACTCATCCTCTGCTTGTAGCCTTATAATTTGCTGCTCATCGAGACAGGAAAAAGCATAATCGTCTAGGCTTAAGCTCGTAAATACTATTAATTGTCTTTTTGCATCTACCGGTAATAGCGCCGCAAGTTTATCAATTTGACGGCAGTGTCCTGAGCCGTGATGATGTGCGTAATAGCCAAGACGCATACTCAATGCTCCTCAAGGCTCATAGTGATGGAGCGATCGTTTGAAGTATGGTTTAATTTAAGATTTGAACCCGTTGACGAATTTAACTTATTATTATGGATAAATAAACTCTGTGCCAGCTGCTCATTTCGTGAATTGGCAAAGCCCTTTTTCGGCTGTCTTTCTCTTACTGCCGCTTTATATAGTGCAAGATATCCTTCTACCATCGCTGATACTGAGCAAAACTGTAAAGCGCGTTCACGGCAAGCCTGACGCGATATGTGTTTAATCTCGGAAAAAGCCTTTATAAAGGCTTCTTTATCTTCCTTAGCAACGATAATACCTGTACTAGGCGTGACTATTTCAGCGCTTGCACCCACATCAAAACCAATCACTGGTGTACCACACGCCAAGCTTTCGGCCAGTGTCAATCCATAAGGTTCATCCCACGTACTGGTGAATAGCATGGCAGTTGCTTGAACGAGGTAGTGATTTACCTCTTCCTTAGTCACATGACCAATATAATCAAACAGTTTTTGCGCGCCATTTTTACGGTCTTGAGACAATAAAGGCGCTACTTGTTCATTAAAGTACGCTTCATTACTTTTAGGTCCGGCAATAATGAGTTTTTTCCCCGCTTCCATACAGTACTGCATGGCCAGATGCGTGCCTTTTTCGGGACAGATACGCCCGTACCAAAAATAAAGCTCGCCATACTCATTAATTAGACTATCCGTAGGCTCAGTATTAGCGATAAAGGACTCAACATCGATGCCGTTATAGACGACATGTGAAGGAACGAATTCAGAAAAAAGGCGCTGTTGGTGTGTGCTGATGGCAGTAAACTGGGTGCTTGTTCCGTGACGTAACGTCAGAAGTGCCAGACGCAACTGCGGGAAAATAGGGGTATGAAAAGTAGTAAAAAATCGAGTACCAAACGCTTGACCTGTCATCATCGGGATATGATGGAGACTGTGGTTGTGCACGATATCAATTTCACCGCGAGCATCACGTTCAATAATGTCACGCAGTACACGTTGATAGACCAAGTACTGGTACATCTCCTCGCGGCTCATGCCTAGCGTGTCATGTTCATTCTCATAGGCAGTTGCATCAAACTCAGTTCGGGTTAGCATTGGAACTAAGGTTGCTTGCGTTCGACTGTCTTTATGGGCATAAAGCAGTACTTCATGACCTTGAGCAACGAGTTCATCACAGATGAGTTGCGTAATCATCTCAAGTCCACCTGCATACGGCTGGGCAATAGGATATAAACAGTGGGCAATAATCGCTATGCGTAATGGCTTATTGGTTATTGCGATAGGGCGTTTATTATCAGCCTCAATAGAGCTTACAAAACCAACAGAATGAGCGAAAGACATATAAACCTCAAAGTAAAAATAGCGATTATTTTAAATTGGTAAGCACGACAGGTTTTATACAGGCAAATGATTAAAGATACTGGTATAACGCCGGTCTTCAAAAATGGACCTTGTTTAAGACTAAGAGTTAATAAATTTTTTATTTTCAAATACCGTTTCAATCTTAGGCGGTGCTAGGGGTTTGGTTTGTTTTCGAGCGTGCGTGACCGCAGGTTTAGACTTGATCCTAATGCTGTTAAGTTTTGGCTCTGTAGCAGCAAAGTTATCAAATGCCACTTTTGCCGCACCGATTTTTAATAGACAAACCGTTAAAGCACAGATAAATAATATTGGAGAATAAAGAGGGGAGAACGGCGCTACTACAAGCGCTGTAATGATATTAAGCGCCAACAGCAATTTGGGCAATGCTACTATATTTGCCAGCCGTAATGAGCGCTGAGTACGAATATACTCTTGCTTTGGGGTGCATATAAATGGCTTTTCACGACCCCACATAACGGGCAACCACGATAGCGCCCCAAGCTCCCAAAAATTCAAATGCATTAACCATGCTCTCAAGCGCATTTTCATGGTTGGTTGATAGTTTTCATTCACTTGTTTATTAAGCGGCACCTGATCCTGTAAATATGCCCATAAACGCCTTACTAAGAAGACTGTATAACCTGCGTACACCAGATATAAAGGCGTGAGCAGAGTTGAGTCGGCGTTAATATTAAAAAGCGTAGGAGCAAAGAGCGCACTGAAGATAATGAGTAGCGTACAGATTTGTAGAAAAATAAACAAACCAGTGAAATTTATCCAAGCGCTGAGCTGAGAAAGGTGTGCACGCACATAGAGTAGACGTTCGCCAATACCTTTTACTTTTATGCTATTGATAACATATCGATTAAGAGGGGTAACAGAAGTCAACGTTTGACTTTTCTCTAGATATTGTCGGTGCATTGAGGATTTATCTATCGAGAAGTAAGTGTTTATTACTTGCATATTCCCATAGATCCAGCGTCGACGTTGGCACATTAAATCATTCAATGTATTGGGTAGTAAACCGGTGGCAATAACTTTAGGTATGAATTGACTACGCAAACCTTGTTGATGCATAAGAACACCCATCTGCGCATCTTCAGTAATCGATGCACCTGACCAGCCACCCAAGCTTAAAAGATCTGAGCGGCGTATCACCGCATAAGTTCCTGTTGATAAAGCCCGCTTGCGATTAAAAGGACGATATAAGTGATGATTGAAATAGTGGTTTAATTCGCTATGGATATCTATTTGTCCAGCGTTACGGTAAAACTGTGGGAACTGAAGTAGAGTGTGCTCAGGATATTGTTCGATAGCATCAGCAATTGATACTCTAGCGTGTGGTAATGCCTGATAATCACTATCAACGACGACAATATGCGTACAATCTGGGCTCATGAGTCCTAATGCTAAATTCAAAGCGCCCGCCTTAAACCCTTCTACCGCATCAATGTGGTAAAAATATACCTTTAGCTCAGGATCTAAGCTGGCGCAAAACGCTGCCAATGGTTTATACATGGAGGTGTCAGTATTATTATTATCGATAATAATGATCTCATCGCAGTATTTTTTTACCGCAAGGAGGGATTGTATGGTGGCAATGACCAGTTCTGGAGGCTCTGCACGTGTCATCAATTGAAAACTTAAAGCCGCTGTATGGGCTTGTAAGAGGTCTTTTTCTACATGATTATTTACAGAGGAGCTTTTTGTAGTCTCCTCACCTGTTACATATTCCAAATCTATTTTAGTAAAAACTCCCTTATCGAACGCCATAACCTATCCCTATGTACGCCTCAAACTATGCTATGCCATTAGAAACAATGGTAAGAACTAAAAGCGTCAGTATCTAGTCTTTACCATTGACGTTTATCGCCGATGTATTTGTTGATTGAATATCATAGCTGAAGATTTAATAAGAAATGGATGGTTAATTGTTTAATAGTTCTTAATAGTGTAAGCGTAAGTAATTTGTGTAAACTTTTAGCTAATTCAAATGAATATTTGACCTATAGTGATTGATCCCTAGCTAAGCTTGATTTTTTGGAGAGAAGGGCAGAATTTTTTAGCTATACCTAAGTATTTGTTAAAGCGTATGTTTTTAACTAGATGTCAACACCTTTTGTCTGATGAGTGATCGCGCGCCGCCACGTAGCTTGGGTATGATGGAAGGTTTTGGTATTCACAGTTATCGTTTTATCAAACCCCAGTATTAACAAGGTCATCTAAGTGAATTGTCAAAAAAAAGGTTGCTAACGCTATGTAATATATAGTGTTAGCAACCTTTTTTACTACTATCAATATCCAATCATCATCGATATTCATCCATCATACTAATAATCATAGACCTTGGTTAACAAGACTATTAGCATCTAAGAAATTATTATTTGATCAATAAAATAAGTTTTGCTAGGAGCATAATAATCAATGTGCTTTAGCACTAGCCCGCTGCTTAAACACTAATAGACAAATAATGATAAAAACTAACAACGCAGCTGAAGCGCCAAAGCGGCTTAGTGCAAGACCACCATGATCGATAGGCTTGTCTAAGAAGTCACCTAATACCGATCCTAAAGGCCGAGTTAAAACGAAAGCGCTCCAAAATAATAGTGTTTTCGATATTTTAGTATAAAAATGAGCTAGAGCGATGAGTACTAATAAAGATCCAAATATGATAGCGCTCGTGGTATAACCCATGCCTTTGGTATCTGCTACCCAGTCACCAAGCGCGGTACCAAGGGTTTGTGAGAACATAATAGTCGTCCAATAAAACACCTCTGCTTTGGGTTTGCTAATGCTATCGACAGCAATACTGCCCATCGTTTTTTGCCAAGTTATTAAACATAGGCCAAGTAGCGCTATCAGTAATGCTGAGCCGCCCGCATAGCCAATGCCCAAAGATCTTGTTACATAGTCTGCTATCGTCGTACCCAAAGTCGTTGTCGCAATAATCGTGGCCCAATATAGCCATTCAATAGAGGTGTTAAGAAAGCGTCAAGATATATCTACATCTATCAAAATTTTTCCAATTGACTTAGAAAACTAAGGTGATGCATAGTCCTTTATTGTTGTTTTGACTTGGAATGGTCGCAGTAGAATCATTCATAAACACATCGATACCTGCTTGCTCACAGATTGACTTGACGATAGAGAGTCCTAGGCCTGTTCCCTGTATCTCTTGTGAAGTATTGTTGGTGCTATCTGATCTTGAATGGCTTGTATTATTATCCATACTATTACTAAGCTGGTCAGTTTTATTATTCACCTGATTGAGCCGTACAAAAGGGTCAAAAACAGTTTTATAATCGCTAGGATGAATGCCTGCGCCTGAATCTATTATTTGCAATATTAATCTGCTATTCAATGTTTTAGATGAGTCGTTCAGCTTCCCAGAGTGAATCACTTGTGAGCCAAAATTATACTGAGCATCTAAAACCGATTTTTGTATGCTGCCTGAGTTTTGCTCAAGCTGGAACAGCTTAACGATGACTTGACCATTAGCTGGCGTGTAAACAATAGCGTTTTGAATCAGGTTTTTGACTAGAACTAATAATGACGTTTCATCCATATTTATTTTACGGTTAGATTGTAGATCAACCGTAAGCTCTATATTTTTATTATCAGCAATAGGGATGAGTAAACCGATTACTTGTTCGATTATAAATTTAACGTTGGTTGCTTCTTCTTCAGCCCCAAGTGCCGTATTAATATTGCCAGCTCTAGCGAGCGTTAATAACTGCTCAACCAAACTTTGATTGCGCTTTAATCGTATAGCCAGTTTATCTAAACCTTCAGACATCACACTATCAGTGGCTATTCGCTGCAATCGTTGTAGCTGTAGCGATATTGCCGTCAATGGCGAGCGTAGTTCGTGCGCAGCATCTGCGATAAAGCGTTGCTGACGCTCTATACTGACCTTGACCAGTGCCAATAATCGATTCAACGATTCAGCCAGTGGCAACAGCTCGGAAGGCAGATTACTCACTGGCAGAGGGTCTAAGTCATTTTCACGACGCTGTTCAATCTCCTTTTGTAATTGGCGTACAGGCTTCATCATTCGCCACATGATAAAGGGCAGTAATAGTATCAAAAATGCCATGCCGATGATTAAGGGCAAAAAAGACTGCAATGCACTAGATCTGGCGAGATCATCTTGAAACTCAGTACGTTGGCGTACTATAACCACTCTATCTGCATCATTACTACGATAAACGCGCCATACTTTGTCATCTATGGTTTGAGTACTTAAACCCTCTGCTATAGCATGCAGGTCCTCTAATGTCAGATCGTTAAAGTTCTCATCATTATGGTGATTGGTATCATCATTATCGTGCTTACTGTTATCGCCATTATTATCGAGAGAAGAGTTATAGACGAGCGGTGATGATATTAGTGGTGATGATATTGCCGTATTAATGACATCAACGGTGATACTGCCATCGTCATCATCGGTATCAAAATGAATGTTGGATTCAAGCAACGTAGTAGAGTCAGCTGCTTTGACATCAAGCGTTTGCTCAAGTAACGCTGACATGCTTTTTAAACTGTCATCTTGAAAGTCGTTAAGCTCGTTATAGCTATACCAAAACCCATAACCACCAGCGCCTATGGCGAGTAGCAATAAAGATAGAACAGACCAAAGGATAAGTTGGAACTGTAGCGAGTGAAAAAGCTTATGGAGTTTAATCATAGCAATTAACTTTTATGGATGACAAATTGTTTTTAGTGTTGTGTGTTTAAAGTTAGGCATTACTGATATACCAACCCAAGCCGCGAACATTTTTGATTCTATCTTGTCCGATTTTTTTACGTAAGCTATGAATCAAGAACTCAATGGCGTTGCTTTCAACTTCATCACCCCAGCCATATAACGAATCTTCAAGCGCGTTTTTAGACATGACCTTTTCAGGGGATAGTATAAAGGTTGTGAGCAGCATATACTCTTTTGCGGTCAAATCGATAGGGTTTCCATCCATCATGACGCGTTTGTGCGCGGTATCTAGAGTTAGATTGCCAACGGCAACTTGATTGTCAGCCTTGCCTTGGGCGCGGCGAATCAGTACACGCATTCGTGCAAAGACTTCTCCTAATTCAAAAGGCTTGACGACGTAATCATCAGCCCCTGAATCTAATCCTGCAATTCTGTCTTTTAATTGATCACGCGCGGTGAGTATCAACACTGGTGTTTCAATCTTAGCGTCGCGAATAGCCGTTAATACGCCCATGCCATCAACCTCTGGCAAGCCCAAATCTAACAAGATGATGTCATAAGGTTGCACCCTTAATGTCAGTATGGCTTGACGACCATCTTTAACCCAATCGACCGTATAAGCTTCATCTTGCAATGCTTCATTCAGACTTTCGCCAATCATCAAGTCATCTTCGACTACTAATACTCGCATGAGATATCCTTATTGTATGGCTATTAGGACTAAAGTTTTTTTAAGGTATTTATCTATAGTGTCACTTTATATAGCGTCTTTAAACCAAAAAGCTCTAATCGATACTGGTGTACAGAGTAGAGCCATTGTTAAGCTATATTCAATCAAATCTTCGGTGTATCAATCATCATAGTCTAACTGACTGCTGATAACCTGACCATTTATGCTGTCGATTACCAGTTTGTGTATTTCCACCCCTTTAGCCATTTCAATCTCATAAGCGGGTATGCCGTTATCAAAATCAAACTCTGCCTCAATAATTTTGCCATTAATTTTGCCATTGTCGCTTTGCGTTGCTTTTTGCATGGCTTGGGTTAGACTGATTTTAGCCTGTTTCATGGCGTTATATTCTGCTAAATCTTCCGCATCAAGTTTTTCTTGTTTGCTCTTTAAGATTTTACCGCTACTGGCATCAATTTTTACTTCATGCTCCATGTCACCGTCAATAAATTTAACTTCAAACTCACCACCTATCATATAGCCGTTTTGGTCAAATTCAGCGCTAATTAAGTCCCCTTTAACTGTTTTCTGCGCCATAGCGATGGCTTGCTCTAGACTGATTTTACTTTTGGCAATCGCGACCGCGTCACTGGTCTCAGCCCCTGAAATAGCGGGTATTTGTCCTGAGGCGATAGCGATGGTACCGATACCAGTGCCGATAACTAGGGCGCTCACGACAACGATTGCTGATTTGCTTAGCATTGATAACTTTTTCATAATATTTACTCCATATCTTAAATGTAGGGCTGACTTCACAATAAATACTTCGTCAGATGTGATGCTGGTAGGAGTTCATCATACAAAATAAGACATAGGAGAAACTTAGCGAGGATTAAGCGTTTGATTAGAGAAAATATATTCAAATTAAGAGATAGCTGATGAGGTCTTAACACTTTCTTAATAGCTGGGTAGTTACTATAGGTTAAGGATGTAGCAAATACAGTGCTATCTCCCAACTAACCTAAAAAAGGAAAGTATTCATGTCTACCTCTCCTCAAATACTCGTATCAGAAAATCGCCTATCCAAATCATCAAAGTATGCCAACATGCTCAATAAAGTGCCACAAATCACTTTGGTGTTTTGGCTGATAAAAATGATGTCAACTACCGTCGGTGAAACCGCCGCTGACTTTATGATTTTTAACTTTAAGCTAGGATTGCCGATCACTTCTCTGATTATGACAGCGCTGTTTTTGATTGTTTTGGTAATACAGTTAAAGACCAAAGACTATATCCCGTGGAAGTACTGGCTGACGGTAGTGTTTGTGAGCATTCTTGGCACGCTGATTACTGACAATATGACGGATAATTTAGGCATACCACTAGCATACTCAACGATAGGGTTTAGTGTCTTGCTTGCAGTCGTGTTCGCTATCTGGTACGCCCGTGAAAAAACCTTATCTATCCATCATATTGATACCTTTGCCCGTGAACTATTCTATTGGGTTGCCATCTTAGCGACTTTCGCTCTTGGTACTGCCGCAGGCGACTGGTTTGCAGAAGGACTTAACATTGGCTATCAAAACTCCACCTTTATATTTGCTAGTGGTCTTGCGCTTATCGCAGTGGGGTTTTATGTGCTTAAGTTAAACAGCGTTTTGTGCTTTTGGCTTGCTTATATTTTGACTCGTCCGTTAGGGGCAGCACTTGGTGATTGGCTATCACAACCAGTTAAGAATGGAGGTCTTGAATGGGGAGTGACTAGTATCAGCATTGTGTTTTTATTAATGATTGCGGGCTTGGTAGGCTATGAGACCTATAAGAAAAATTATCAAGTGCATAATCACTAATGAGCGGTAAGATTTTTCATTCAAATTTGTGTTATAAGTTAATAGAGAGTTAAGATTTTATAAATCAAGAATAACTTTATAGATTGACTGTTAGCAACCTGAACTTGCCAGCCAACTAAAATAGCCGCGTTGTGTGTTATGCCTAAAGCGCCTCATATAAGTCAGTAGCGATGAATATAAAAAACATAAAGTTTAATTGGCATTGGTTATTAGCCGTTGTTGCTATCGTGATGTTTGCCTTGGCATCCAAGTCGTTGTTTCATATGGCGCATACCTTAGATATAGCGCAGATGAAATCTGTCATTTTGGCAACGCCGCCATTAACGATGTTGAAAGCAGTTTCAGTGGTCATAGCCGCTTACGCGCTACTGAGCGTTTATGATCTAATAGCGGTGCGTTATCTAAATACTAAAATACCTTACCCTAAGATATTAAATACCTCGCTCACTGCTTTTTCAATTGGCCACACTTTAGGGGTGTCGATGCTATCGGCAGGCGCGGTACGCTTTCGCTATTATGGCAAGTACGGTGTTGAAAGTGCGAAGATTGCCAATATTATCTTGTTGGTCTCTTTAGCATTTAGTTATGGCATGATGACGGTGATCGGACTATCACTACTCATAAATCCACATATGCTCTCACAGTTGCTTACCAATATAGCTTGGCTCGCAAATATACCGCCATTAGTGTTCAAAGCGATCGGGGTTATTATTCTGCTATCGATTGCTGCTAGTCTGATATTTGCTGGCAAGTCAGGACGAGCGTTTGCTATAAAAAACTGGCAATTGCATCTGCCACCAGCTACGGTATTGTTTAGACTTATCGTGCTTGCCGTTATTGATATCGCATTAGTAGCTTATATCATTCATATGCTAATACCTGCCAGCACAGTGAGTTATCTAGAGGTCTTCTCAGCTTACGTTCAAGCTATTACGGTAGGTATTATCAGTCATGTGCCTGGCGGACTGGGCGTGTTTGAGCTAACGATGGTGGCTTCATTACCTAAGGTGGATAAAACCACGTTATTATCCGTGCTGCTCTTATTTCGTATTCTTTATTACCTTATTCCCTTTATGTTGGGGATATTATCGTTTGTCTTACATGAAGCCTATATTCGCTCAGGTCTGGATGCAAATAAAAAACGCAGAATTCTCCCTAGTATATGGATTCCTCAGCTTCTTGCTTTGGCAACAGCGGGTTTGGGTATAGTCATGTTGATAGTTAGTATTTTGCCACCCGTGGCTAATCGAGAGCTATTACTGGGTGAGTTTATACCGATACCCATTATCGAGACGTCCTATCTTCTCAACACGCTTATGGGATTTGCTTTACTGGTATTAGCACGTGGATTGTATCAACGTCTCAATGGCGCATGGCATATATCAATGTGGTTATTGGGTGCATCAATAGTGACTTTAATGGTCAAGCACTTAGAAGTCGAAGTGGCGGTTATTTGTGCCTTATTGTTCGGCGTGGCCTATTTTAATCGACGTTACTTTAATCGTCAGTCTCATTTGATGAGCTTACGTTTAAACTCACAAACTCTAGTTTTATTGTCGGTATTTTTAATCAGTCTGTTTTGGGTTGGTATGTATGTCCATCGTCATGAAGACTATAGCCCTGATCTATGGTGGACAGTATCAGGTGATGGAGGAGCACGCTTTTTGCGCTCATACGCCATGCTTGCCATCTTAACCATCGCCTATGTATTGTTCAGCCTCATTCGATTTAAAAAACCATCTCCAAGCCTCCCCACTCCAATTGAGCTTGCCCAAGCTGAGCAAGTTGCTCGTAAATCTGCCTACTCAATTGCAAACTTAAGCTTGCTGGGTGATAAGCAACTGCTATTTAGTGACTCGGGTAATAGCTTTATCATGTATCAAACTCATGGTAGAAGCTGGATTGTTATGTCTGACCCCATTGGTGATGACAGTGAGTTTGGTACTTTGATTGAGACATTCATTGAATTATGCCAAAGTTTTGGTGGGACTTGTGTCTTTTATGAAGTCAGCAATAGATATCGGCATTTATTCAACAACAATGGCATACAACTGCTAAAAATCGGTGAAGAAGCTATTGTTAACTTAGATGCCTTTAACTTACAAGGAAGCAAAAACTCTAAATTCCGTCAAGTGATCAGTCGTGGTATGAAAGACGGGCTGAGCTTTGAAGTCGTGCCACAGGCGCAAATCCCAACATTACTTGGAGATTTGAAAGCAGTTTCTGATATTTGGTTAGGCGATAAAAAATCAGCAGAAAAAGGATTTTCACTAGGGTATTTTGATGAAAACTATTTGAAGCATTTTGATTGTGCAGTGGTGAAATATCAAGGGGACATCGTGGCTTTCGCCAATCTTTGGCAAAGCGGTCATCTGAATGAGTTGTCCATTGATTTGATGCGTTATAAAGAGGTGCAAAATAGCGAAGGTAAAGCTATCAAAAGTATGATGGACTATTTATTTATTAGCTTGTTTATGTGGGGCAAAGAGGCGGGCTTTCATTCTTTTAGTTTAGGAATGGCACCCTTTACTGGGTTTGAGGTTCAGCCTAAGCCTATCGTTGAAAGTCATTCTTTAGAAGATAGTACTTTAAAAGATAATGAATCAAACAACGAAGCATTAAAAACTATGAGTCAGCATATTATAGATGGTAAATACATGGAGGTTCCAACAGAAGCTGAAGCTATCGGACCTAAATGGCGCTATGTAACCAATACCGTTACCAAATACGGCAAGACTTATTATAACTTTACAGGACTGCGCCACTTTAAAGAAAAATTCAATCCTGAGTGGGAACCGCGTTATGTAGGGATTGAAACGGGGCTTAGAGCGGGCATGAAACCTATTAAAGGTTTAACCGATACCACCTTACTTATCTCTGGTGGGCTAGGTAGTTTGGTTAAAAATTAATACCAGTTAATACAGTTGTATAATTTAAACCTTCATTAATAGAATTTGATTAAAGTTATGGCACTATTACCAAACGCGTTTTTCAGTCATTGGCGCTTGCTTGGAAGCTTACTAAGCGGCGCACTTATTGGCCTAATAATAGCTGCAATATGGCCTATCTCTTTTAGTACTGGCTTTATTGTCGGTTGGGATAGTGGCATTTTAATCTATATTGTCAGTATTATTGTTATGATGCGTGCTAACACCATTCATAGTCATCTGACCCAAGACCATGAAGGTAAGCTGATTATCTTAAGCCTCATTAGTATCGCAAGTTTGATTTGTTTACTGGCTATTGTAAAGCAAACTCAGATTGGTAAAGACTATCAGGGTATAGCGCGTATTTTAACTATTGTGCTTACCGTGAGTACTATTTTTATTACGTGGCTGATGATACAAGTCACCTTTGCTATGCAATACGCTTATCTATATTTCTCTGAACAACGTAGAGGAGTAGCGTCGCCTTTTATGTTTCCTGAAGCTATGATGGCAGGTGAGGGCTACAGTGAAAATCATACAAGGGCATTCAGTGCTAAATTTGAAGACTTTTTTTATTGCGCAGTTGCTATTGGTACTTCAGGTCAGACCGCCGATATTGCTTTTACCTCAAAATCGGGTAGAAAGCTTGCTACTTTGCATAGCGTTATCGCCTTTGTGTTCAATTTGGTTATCATCTCTTTATTAATTAACATTATAGCCAGTTATATATAATGAGGCCTATCGTTCAAACCCCAATATTAACAACATCACCTAAGAAAACTAAACTTCATATCTCAAGCTTACATGCTATGTAGGTAATAGCATTGTAAGGCTTCTTCGACCCATCAATATAAAATTAATCTATTGGGCATATAGGTATTATCGATATTTCGAACACCATAATATTGGGGTATACATCACCTAATAAGTTATAGTTTAAATTAACATTTGGTCTACTCTAGCGTTGACTCATTCTCCGCTATCGATATTAATCTAAGGGGCTGTCCTAGATAACAAGCTCAGCCCCTTAGATTGTTTACTGCTAATTATGAGTTGCTTTTATTCCAAACCCAACCTTCATATTTGCTAGTAACAGCCCTGACAAGATCAATAGCATTGCCAACATCTTCCACCACGTCACTACTTCTCCTAAGAGCAGCACTGAAGCTATCATACCGAATACCGGCACTAATAGAGCAAATGGCACAATCTTGGAAGCAGTATTTTGACTAAGCAGATGTGCCCAAAGTCCAAAGCCGAGCAGCGTTGAGATGTACACGATGAATCCAAGCGATAGCCAAGACTTAATTGATGCTTGCGTAAACGTCGCCACCTGCCATGCAGCGCTCTCAAATATAAGCGACGATAGAG
>NZ_NEXU01000101.1:0-13323 GCF_002224105.1 Psychrobacter sp. DAB_AL32B
CGATCAGGCCACCCCATACTACTAGAGATAGAGCAGACAACGCGGATGCCCTATTCTTCTGAGTGGTAGGTAAGACAACAGACAGACTTGATTCTTCCTGCGTAGCTTTTAAGGCAGATTGCGTTGATACTTGCTTTGAGGCAATGTTGCCAAAGCTCCAGCCTATAGCCGCAATCAAGATACAGACAAACCCAATTAAAGGCATATCACCGCCAAGGTTTAGTGCAATCACGCCCAGTCCAAGTACACCAACTAACATACCGATGATCTGCATACGATTCACTTTCTCACCTAATATGACATACGCTAGTAATACCGTGATAAATATCTGAACTTGTAGTAATAGCGCTGTTAACCCTGCTGATGCACCCAAGTGCATAGCAGTAAATACAAAAGCATACTGCATGACAAACGTACCAATGGCATAGATAAATAGCGTACGGTTAAACTTAGGTGGCTTGAGAAATAAAACCAGTGGCACAGCGGTAAAGAAAAAGCGTAGGGCAGTGAGCATGAGTGGTGGAAAGCTTTCGAGCGCCCATGCAATAAAGGTAAAGTTCACACCCCAAATAAAGGCAACCAATACGGCTAAGGCGATGTGGATTGGGTTCATAGGATTGTCCTAGATTATGATTATTGGTTTATAGTTGTTGTTGAGGCTTGAATTTTGAGTTTGAGTAGCTTTTATCTATAACCAAAGTGTTAGGGCACAATATAGCGTCATAAGTACAATCAAAATATGAATAACGCGCATGACTCGTGGTAGATGCACTAGCTTTCGCAGCCAATGTCCACCTGCCGCCCAGCAGCTGATGGATAGCAGATTGATGATCGCGCACATAGCAAGCAATGCGTAATTGTCTAGCCAAGGCTTGCCGGCATGGAACATTGCTAGACTCGGTGCAACCACAGTCATTGTCCATGCTTTGGGATTGAGCCATTGAAACAGTAACGCTTGTCCAAAACTTAGCGGTAACTCTCCAAAGCGTTTCTTTATCTTAATAGTGACTTTATTCGCTTTCTGTTGCTTATGCTTTAGGGCGTCATTAACGACAGCGATAAAGTCAGTTTTAGCCATCTGATAAGTGAGCCATAACAGATACAGTGTGCCCAATATCTTTATGATGAGCATAACAGCGGGGAAGCTGATAATTAAGGCTGCCATGCCCCAATAGCTCAACCAAAGCATAATCGTGACGCCGAGAGTAATACCAAGCATGTGCCAACGACACGGCCAAAATCCACGTTTAATACTGCCATGCAGTAGCATCAAGTTATTGGGTCCTGGCGTAATAGAATTGACCAGCATGAAAATTGCCAGTGCCGTTATACTGCCTTCGAAGCTCGCGGTTATACTCATTTAGTATGTCGTCTCAATAGTGCTAAAGGTTATTGATAAGACTAACTATAAATGATATGACCATAACAGACCCGATACAGTTTCACTGATGGTGAACAAAGTGTATAGTCGCTTTCAACGTAACAATTTATCGTTCTATCAAAAGTCTATAAAAGCAGGCATATCTCATTATGGTCGAAACCTATACCTTGAACCCCAATCTAACCAAAACTGCCGCTGTCGCTGAATGGCTACAGCAGCGTATTGACTGGCAGATTTACCTGCCCAATCAGCGCGTGCCCTCGGTGCGAAAGTTAGCAAAACTATTAGATATATCAAGCTTTACCGTAGTGCAAGCCTATGAGCAACTGGTGGCCACCAATGTATTAACGGCCAAAGCTAGCTCTGGCTACTACGTCAATGCAACGACACGCTTGAACCATCAAAATATCAATGAGAAAACAGCTGCTAAATATCCAGTCATAGATACACGTTGGTTATTACAAGTCTTTAATAATACCCCGCATCACCGCTCACCAGGATCAGGAACCTTGCCAAATAGCTGGGTACGCAATGACAAAATGGAATGGGCGATACGGCAGGTTACTCAGCAAGCGGATGACTTTATTTATAACTATGGAAGTATCCAAGGTTATTTGCCATTACGTCAGCAATTCGTGCAGCATTTAAATATATTAGGGATGCAAACTCATGCTGAGAATGTCATCACTACAGCAGGTGTGTCGCAAGCCGTGACCATGATCGGGCGGCTGCTGACCCAAACTGGCGATACCGTATTGGTCGATGCACCCGGTTGGTACTGGCTAACCAGCTGCTTACAACAACAAGGCTTGAATGTCATCGCTGTTGAGCGCGACCATCAAGGTCCTAACATTGAGCAAATGGAAAGGATGTTTGCCACGTATCGACCTAAGTTATACCTAACTAATAGCGTGCTACATAATCCAACCTCTTATAACTTGCATCCTGCACGCGCGCATCAAGTACTCAATTTAATCCATAAATATGATGCTTATATTTTCGAAGATGACTTATATGCTCCCTTTGTATCAAACGGTCAGGCACTACGTTATGCCAGTCTCGATCAGTTCGAACGGGTGTTTTATGCAGCAGGATTTTCAAAGTCAATGGCATCAGGCTGGCGCGTGGGAATGCTCGTATGCCCTGAAAAATTTATTGATGACGTCATACGAATAAAGATATTAAGTAATTCAAATACGCCAGAATTTGGTGAGCGCGTCGTTCATCGATTATGGACACATGGCGAGTATCGTCGGCAAATTAAAAAGGTTCAGCAGCAGTTATATGCCGGACATGAAAGACTGCGTAAAGCACTACCAAAGATTGGACTTATCTATCCTGAGCATACACAGGCAGGCATGTTTGTCTGGGTGGATACGGGTCAAGATACCGGAGAGTTGGCACTGGATGCTTACAAAGAAGGCTGGTTGGTTGCGCCAGGGCATCTGTTTCATCCAGACGCTAATGCCTCAACGCATTTGCGATTAAATGTATCAACAACCAGTGATGAGTTTTTGGCTTGGTTAGGGGATTATTTAGATAATTAAATATAAACACCTGTTTTCTATCAAAGGTAGGCTTTTACCACCAATACGTTGGATACTGCTTATTCTTACCTAGATTGTTATAAATCAGTGCTACGATTACCAAAACAACAGAACCAATCAGGGTAGGTGTTATTAAAAAACTCCAATTTACCGCGCCCAGCATGACTATCAAAGGGTTGGAGCCGGCAGGAGGGTGCGGCATTCTAAATATTAGCATTAGCGCAATGGCGGTGCCTACAGTGGTTGCCATACTTCACCAGTGAATGCCAAATAACGTCATAAATACCAGTCCTGTAAAAGTCGCAATAACATGCCCGCCTATGACGTTTCTTGGCTGCGCAAAAGGGCTAGTAGGTAATGACAAGTAATCAATAAAGACAAATATCTATGTGTATAAGGGGTTTAGAGGGTTTGAGGTAATGCGAGGTTATGTCTAAATACAATGATTGGTGCGCCCACCACGCATCGATTATTTACACGCAGCGCTATATAAATATAGGTTTATTGATTTGAATTAATAGTTTTAACAACATATTTAACAACATATAAATGTCGCTATGGTCGTTCGAGTCCCGATATTATACTTATAGTATCTTAAGGAAATTCCGTTAGCATTCTTGAAAAATTTTGTCCATGCAAGGTTGAGATTACACTCTCTAAGTCGACCATACAATGATGAAAGTTAAATGCCATACGCAATTTCAATATCGACCTAAGCTACTAATCCCGTAGAAACTAACTTGGGAGGTTTTAATCAAGCAGTCTTATGGTAAAAGTCAATCCACACCTGCTTTGGCGCTTTATAGCCTAAAAATTTTTGAATTCTAGTCTTAATGCGGGCACAGGTTTTACCTTGCGTCGCTGCGAAGCAATGCTTTTCTAATCGCTCCTTATTATATCTAAGCCCAATATATTTAGTAATAACTCTAATCGCTTCGAATCTTGCTCTGTAGTTTTGGTGATGCACCAACTCGTTTTTAAATATGACCCAAAAGCTCTCGATCATTGTCAAAGCGTTGACGCGTTGTGAAATAGAGACTTTAAACCTGTGCTGTTTGGTTTCAGAATGCGCTATTCTAACTAAAATATCATAATTGTTACGGTGGATTTTATGATTAATGACACCTTGATTTGTCCAGTTTTAATAGATAGAGGGTGCGATGTCTATTACTTAATACATGTGAGTAATGCTAAAGAGTCCCTGATTAGCTTTAATGCAAAAGTGCTTTACTATGTTAGCAAAGTACGCCGTGGCTTTGTTTAGGAACTCTAGCTCATAGTAGGCTGCGTTAAGTGTTTATTCTCTTCTAGTGTAGCCATGAGCTGAAGTTCATATTGCTTAGTGCCCAGCAGTCGCGCTATGCTTGCTACCGTTGTCTAAAACTTTTTTAATCGCTTCTGCTATGCACTATGGCTGCAAATTCTCTTGCTAATAATAAACTACCTATCAAGTCGCCAGTTAATATTTGTAGTTCCTTCAACATAGCTTATTGTATTTAGGTGGGTTCTAGTAAATAAATCTCATTGACTAATTATCTAAAAAAACGCACAAAATATAAATTAAATAGAAACAAGTTGGTTATAATGACTTTTGTATGTAGTATCCATAAAACTGCTGTTTTATACACTGTACTGATACCTTGATTATAAACAGTTTTCAAAACTAATAAGAATTAATGATAATTCTATTAAATAATAATTAGAATAAGGACTAAAACATGACAACAGAAAATAATTGTCCTAAATGCCAATCTCAAGAAAAAATTTGGCTTGAACAACCTCAGTTTTTTACCTGCATTACTTGTGGAAACCAATGGTCAAAAACAGAGGTTTTATCAGAGCAATCGTTTTGCCAAGGGCTCGCCAACTCTAACGAATGGAAAAATATTGTATTTGAATCTTATCCAGCACCAATAGCACATGAGTATAAGCAGTTACAAAATATTCTTAGAAATGGTCATTTTCTGTCAGCAATGATTCAATTAAAAGATGTTGTAGAGATTGTTGTTAAGTTTTCTGCAGTAACAATGTATCAGTGGTTAGATAATCAAAGCTTCAGTATTCATTCGGATAAATTTAGAGTGATTAAAGCTGAATTGTTATCAAAACCACTATCTTTTGGAGCTTGGCTAAGTATATTAAGAAGACTTTCTACATTAATTTTACTAGATGTGAGTCATGAAGTTGATAGCATTGGTTTGAGAGTAGCAAGTTGGTTTGGTTCAAAAAATAAAAACAATAAATATAACCAAACTAAGTTACACAAGTGGTTAAGCGAAATGGTTGCGTGGCGTAACAAAGAAATTGGGCATGGTGCTTTACGAATTGATAACAGTCCGCTGTTTGAAGGTTTTAAAGAAACAATGATTGAACTGCATACTTTATTAGTTGATAGAAATCCTTGGGATGGCTTTCGATTAGTGCTAATTAATAATGATAATAGAGTAGAAATGACAGGTTGGGAAAGTATTAGAAAAAGACATGAACTATCAAGTTCTAATGCTCATAAGATTGAATATGGTAGAGTGCTATTTATTGATAAAAAAAGTTCAGAGCAGGAAGTTGAGTTAGCACCATTTATAGAGGCAAAATTTTGCCCAAGTTGTAAGGTAAAAGATGTATTTATGTTTGATGGTGTTTCCAAAGATGATTATTACTGTATTGATTATTTGTCAGGTTGTCGATTAAAAACTGGTACTTCTAGCAGTGAAAGCTTAACTAAAATTATTGATGAAAAGAACTTTATTCAGTTTAATGAAAAGGATGTTGAGAACCAAACGATCGACCAAGATACAGCCAAGGAATCTTTACTTAACTTATTTGATGAAAAAGATATTGAGAACCAAACGATCAACCAAGATACAGTCAACGAATCTTTAATAGACTTATTTGAGGTGAAGTCTTTAGAGTTGGGATCGAAATTTACGACACCAAAGTATCTTAATGATTTACTTAAGGAATATCTGAATAATAAAAAGCACGATAGTGGTTTGTTTTGGTTGCAAGCACCTGCACATATAGGTAAGAGCACCTTTATTAAAGGGTTAAGTGATGAGAGTATCACTAAACAGTTCTCAGATATTGAAAGCTTGAGTAATGAGAGTGAATCTCGACAATTCATAGTAATAAGTTTTCATATCCATAGAGAGTATCGATATTTTGCTCACCATTTCACAGAGCATTTGTATACTGAGCTACAAAAAAAGCTAGGTAAAGTAGGAGGAAATAAACCACTTCCAAGAATCGACTTACTAGATGAGAGTAATTCAGCAGATACTATTCTTGTTAATTGGATTAATGAGATGTGGGAGCACAGACCACAGAGTTTGAGTGATCATACTTTAATCATTGCTATTGATGGTCTTGATGAAATAGGTAAGCCCAAAGAGGATGATTTTTCTCAGTTAAGTATTATTGATTTAATACCTAGTAAAGACTCAAGTAAGTTAAATGAAAATATACATATAGTTTTGACTTCTCGACCTATTGAACATTGTCCTTATTGGATGCAATGGCAACTAAAATGTAAGATTTTAGATGGTGCTTATCAAGTTGATATTGATAAAGAAAACGAAGGATATATTTCAGTTTTAAAAACTCATTTAGATGATAATCTTAAAGATTTATTAGAAGATATTCCAGAGAAAGAGCGTGAAGAAATATTTGAAGACTTACGAAATAAATCCGAATCTCTGTTTTTATATTTTAGTATGTTAGTAGAGCAAATAAGTTCAAAACAGCTTTCATTAGCTGATATTGATGACCTACCACCAGGCAAAGAATTATATGGTTATTTTATAGATCGACTTGAGCTTGTGTTAGGAGGTGATAGCAAGGGATTTTTGGCTATTAAAAATGTAATTACCTTATTAACGGCTTGTGAGCAAGCATTCTATAATGATATTAGTATTCAAGATCAAGCAATGACTTTCAATGAAAAGTCACTGGATTTAGGATATTCACCATTATGGCAAGGTATCAATGCTCAAACATTAGCAGGGTTATTAAATCAACCTCATGGCGCTTATTCGACTGAGTTTATCTTTTGTTTATTTACTATAAAGAGCTTAATGAAAGTTGAACGTACCAGCGGAAAGGCCAGGTACGCTATAGGGTTGAAAGAATTAAATACGTATATTGTTGATAAATGGGCAGACGAGATAAACAATTGGCATGAGCGACTTAGTACACAGTTTTATGAAACTTGGATAGATGCTGATAGTTATAGTTATGATTATAAAGTGGGTATTATCTCTAAAAGCCATGCTAAGCAAAGAATTATTAGTCTTGACGACACTAATATGCCAGAAAATAATTATCTTAATAGATATGCATTAAGTCATGCAAAACTAGCTCATGAAGCAGGTAGTTTTTCAGATATAAACTGTTATAAAAAAATTACTGAAAATGAAGTTATTCAAAGTTTCTTTCATCATAATTATCATATGAACGAGATGGATTTATGTGTAAGGAATTCTTTAGCATGGCTAAACTTAGAGATTTATTGTCAAAAAAATACCAGTTCACTTAAAAATGAACTTAAGCTCCACACCTCAGATCCTCTTAAGTATAGTAAGACTCACCTTCGACTAGCAAATAATTACATATGCAGAGGTGACTTATTAGAATATATGGAACAAGAAGAGTATGCACAAATAAACTACAAATCGGCTTCATCTTTATGTGGATCAGACTTAGCTGGAATTTTTAGTGATAGAGTCGTTACTTTATTAGAGTCTTTATCTAGGAGTAATGAAAATGAAAATCAATGGGATGAGAGGAATAAAAGTTTAGTTGAGAACTATAAATTTAAACTTATAAAATATAGCGATTACCTTAATGAAGCTTTAGGATATCTAGATTTAATGGATTCGCATTCTAAAAAAATTAATTCAGAATGCGAATACCATGATTTTAAGCAAGAGTTAAAGTTAGCTGAAGCTAAAAAATTATCTCAAGAAGCCTATTATACTTTACAACATGGACATGGCACTACTCTTTTTGATAAGTTATTGGATTGTTGTGATATAAAGAAAGTTTATCAACTATATAAAGAGGTTATACAAGAAGGCAGAGCTGAAAAAAAATTTGAGTTAGTAACTCAATATTTTAAGCTATCATATATGGCGATGGATTTTTATAATTACCAATTTGATGAGTTAAACCATGCTGTAACTCTAATGTATGAAGTTTTAGAAGGTTTTGAATCTGATATTCCCTTAAAGTATAGCCATTATATGGCTCTATTATTAAATGCTAAATGGAGTAATGGTGATATTTATTCACCATTTTCTAAGATTGTAAATGATTTGAATAAAGCTGCTAAAATACTTGAGAATAACAAAGAGTCATTAGAAGAGAGTAATGAGTTTATACCTAGCTCTTGGAACGACTATCTCTCTAAAATATATAATAATATTAATCGAGTAAATCTTGTTAATGACGATTCGGTTGATGATGAAATTGTAATTAATAATCAAAATAGACTCATTGAACTAGAGGAGATAGCTTTAGAAAAAATAAACGAAGATTATCAGAAAAATATGATTAAAATAAAATATTTAAAAGAGTTAGCAGATTTAGAAAAATTAGAAAAATTAGAAAAATTAAAGGTATCTGAAGTAAAATCTAGAAAGAATGAGATTTTAAGACTTTACTTCTATAAAAGAAGCTTTGTTACAGATAAAGATGTGCTTATTGAGTTGAATAATTCTTCGGTAGTTTTAATAAAATCGATCCTCGTTACTGATATCTCAGATAAAAAGCACTCTGACTTCAGAAGCAATCTATTTATGTATTATATATCGTGTGCTATTTCATACCTAAATTTAGGTATGAAAAAAGAAGCAGATGAAGTTATCCAGAATATACGCAGCTACTATAAAAATCATATTGAAAAAGAGAGTAGTGAAAATAATCGGATTATAGATTCTAAATCATTGAATGAAAATTATTTAAAAGACCAGTTAATTGGTTGGAGAAAGGAGCTTGTAAGCTGCATAAGGCAGTTAACTTGGTCATTCGATAATGATGGAAATAATAGAAATAATTTAAAAGAAAAATATGATTATTTGACTGAGGTCACTGCTATTACAGTATCTATGTTGGACGATATGGAAGAATTTTTTGACCAAGTTAATGACAGGTCGTATGACTTTAGATTAAACTTAATTATTGGGGACACGATTGAAACTTACCATAGTTCTTTGAGCAAAAAATTTGACTGTGAAAGAATTGAATATAGTGACTTGAGTTACATAAATGATCTAAAAAATCTTAATGATCGTATAGAAGTATATATTAATCAGACATTATCTAATATTGATAGAATTGAATTTATAAGTAAGAAAATTAGCATCTATGGCTCTATAGGAGAGTTATATGAATCTAAAGATCAACACGATACTTTAATTGAAAATATTGAAATATTAATTAAAGAATATGAGCGTATAGATTATATTTCTTCTATTTTAAACGAATACGAAGCTAGGATAGTAAGTAGATATGTTGCTCAATCTGTGGGCAATAAACTGAAGTTAAAAATAAAAAAAGCTGATGTAAGTATAAAGATAGATAAACCAGGACTTGCAGTGAATTTGTATAATCAGTGTGTAGAAGGTTATGCAAGTATAGTTTATAGGATCCCTGATTACTTTCCTAATATCAAGCCTAAAGACTATATTAGTTATAGGAATAACTATATAGAAGATATGTATGACATTATAACTAAAATTAATTTATTGAATAGTAAGTATACAATATCTACACCTGATTTAAGATGTCAGATTAAAATAAATACGCTAGAACCTAGGCGCTATTTATCTAATTTAGAGGCTGATATAAATATTCTAAATTATAGCTCTGTAAATTATGTATACAAGTTACAAGATTTAGTATATTGGGAAAGACAGTCGTTTATATGTACAGTAAAATATGATATACACAATGCTAATGATAAAAACTTGCATACAAAACTATATTTAGGGTATTTGAGTGATTTGGAATCTGTAGACAGATGGTCAGGAATTCTTCATCAAGATAGAGCTGACCCAATGTTTATACATTTTGAGAACGATATCGGCATCTATATTGAACGTCTTGTAAATAAGGCTCAAACTACATTCTACACAAATGCTGAGTTAGCTATAGGACAATACACTATTGCCGAGAAGGTCTGTAAAGAAATATTAAATAAAAAAGGTAATGGCTACCTTCTAGGACTAAAATCAAATTTAGCTATAATCCTCTTTTGTAAAGCTTACGCATATGAATTTTTAGTCAGTAGTGATCATGAAAAATACGAAATAGCAATTTATAATTATACAAAAGCCTTAGCAGAGCTTGATAAGATTAATCAGTATATGTTAGAAGCCAATGTTAATAGTTACTCAAATGAATTAATCCAATTTTCGATTAAAAATTATAATAACCGAGCAATTTTATATAATAAACTGCATCAGTTTAACCTAGCTAAACTAGACTGTGGAAAAGTAACTGAGCTTCATTACTCAACTAATTACTCTAAGATAATTAAAATTGAGCACCAAGTTGATTGGTTCTTGCAAGGGATATTGTTCATAAATGAGGCTAACGATAGGTTCTATGACTCTAGAACGTTTAATCTTGTATCTGTTAAAAAGCCTCTAAAGGTGTTTAAGTATCCAATATTTGAAGGTGAGAATATTTTGTTAAAAATATTCAAACTGAAGTTTAGTTTTTCTAAAGCATTTTTAATAGAAGAAATATATATAGATGATCGTATACTTTGGGCAAATATTCTTCATGCTCTAGGCAATGCTTTTATATTAAATGATATACATAAACATAGTTTGGAATACAGACAGGTTTTAGCGGATAAAAAATCCCCCTTAGAGACTTCTAGAGTTTCAGA
Organism: Psychrobacter sp. DAB_AL32B; assembly: GCF_002224105.1. Lineage (NCBI taxonomy): Bacteria > Pseudomonadati > Pseudomonadota > Gammaproteobacteria > Moraxellales > Moraxellaceae > Psychrobacter > Psychrobacter sp. DAB_AL32B. The sequence goes on from NZ_NEXU01000101.1 coordinate 10,820, forward strand.
ATATTTGCTATTAGTGGCTAAAGAAATAGAAAGTATATTTGAAAATATAAAGATAATGGGTAGATTTGAGTCTGATAATACTGACTTAAATATGGCTGTAAAACTCCATATCCAAGCCATATCAATGATGAATGATGTTAATTATGTTTATCCTTTATTATGGGACTACGATCTAAATATTTCTACCCAGTTACTTAATTACGAAAATTATCAATTAGAATTCTTGGATGACGATATACCTTTCTAGGATACACCCTAGACATATCTTTAAAGAATTAACTTTTAGATAAAATAAAAAGTATTAAAAAACTCTCTAAGCTGTGTAGGAAATAACATAGAGAGTTTTTTTGGTGCTTATAAATTTTGATTGACTCATAGAGTGTAAGTTTATTACTAATACTTTAAATATGCTAAGAACGAGGTATTTGCTACCTAATAGATCGAAGTATAGATTAAATATGAAAAAATGGTTTTATCTACTACTCATGCCATTTTTATAGTTTTTCACGATATAAAACAGCGTAGATGAAACGATCATATTTATGGGTATGCTGGTCTCTTTTGTCGTTTGGCATAATTGATGATACGCCTTATATTTCTAATCTATTGCCTTTTTTCAAATATTTTTAGATAAACGAAACAGGCAATAACTGCTAATATTAGTGCTACTCCAAAAGTCATAAAGGTAAGAGGGCTTAGTATTTTAAGCTCAGGATCACTATATAACTTGAAGTTTGTTTCAAAGATACCGATAGTAGTTAACAGGGTCGTTGCCAATATACCCAAGATGGTAAAGTGTTTATTTTGCTGCTCTTGCAGTGCCTTCTCATCTTTATCTAATTTATAAGTTAATAGGTTATTAATTTGTAGTATATCATCTGCTAACTCATCAGCGAGAATGTCACTACCAAAAGCATGCCGCCATCTACTATAAAATTTATTGTGCTGAGCCAATTGGCTGGCTTGTGAATAGCGAAAATGCAAGCGGAAGCTGAGCATCTTTCGGCGTAAGTCTTCTAGATTCTTTATAGTATCTTCATCTACCGATAATAGACTAACATCATTACAAGTGTCACTGGTGAGTTTGATCAGATAGATAAATTCAAGATAACTTAGTAATATCATTGGCCAATAGGCATTTCGAATAGTATTTTTTATATATAGCTGATTATGTTCAATGATAGATACTTCATTAGTAGCATCTTTAACATACATCGTATCTATCACGATTGCGCCACCTTCGATGCTATTACAGTGTGCAATATTTACAAAGGGTAGATAAACACCGGTGTTCACACTCTCTGATGTAGGTAGATAATGGTCGGTATGCCGATGTGCCATAGAGTAGGCAAGGGCGCTAATCTTTTCCCTCTTTGCTTCATTTATAGTACTTATTGACATTGAGTAAGTACTATCAAATCGTAAAGCAGCATAACTAAAAAACCGGCTTAAATGTTCAGAATACGGTATCTGAGAATAATTGTTAGTGTTGGCTTGCTGACTATCTTGCTCACTACTATTTTGACCTAATAAGTGATAAAAAATATTTAGTAAATTAGTTTTATGATGAGTTTGTTGTAAAGACCCACTGTCCTTTTTTATCAAAAAGCTAATATTTGAAGAATGTGCATTTATATGGGTAATAGCATGAATGAATTCCAATACAGCACAGGTTTGGTACTTCTTTAGAAATTTAGTGTCGATGCTTAGCTCAACTGTAAGTAAGCCCTCTCCAAAGCCAAATAAATATAGTTGTGGTTTTTGGTTCTGTTGACCATTCATTGTACGACAAAAACTAAAAGGAATATGTTTACCTTCATCTGCTGAAAGACCCAACCGTGATGTAGAAGTGGGGCTCAAATCTATCGATAACCCTTTACCAAAACGCCCTATACCAGCATCTAGTAACTGCCAAGATTCATCGGTCAATTCATAGCATTGTGATAGCTCAGTGTGCTCAGTTCTTAATAGGTGGCGTATATGAGGATATAAGTCCTTGGATATTGCTGGATAGCACTTTTGCCATAAAGGATTAGCTTTTAAAATAGCTAATTTTTGTCCTTTTGCCGCTTTTCGCTTTTGTTTTTTCGTTTCAATACTATCAGTTTCTAAAATTTCTAAATCAACTGTAGTGTCGTTATTGTTGTTTTGACTACTTTCTAGGCCAAAAGCCTCTAAAAAAAGTGGTAACTGATCATTTAGCAAGTTGCCGATGGTTTGCTGTGATAAATGTTTCTCATTAAAGTCGTCGATATCTCCAGTGAAAGAGAATGGATAAATCAAACGTAGAGAGAATTCAGCTACTTGTTGATTACTATCAGATACAGGTGCTTGAGTGCTTGAGTCGGTTGTATTTGTCATATAGTGTTCAAAATTTTTTTAAACTCAGATTTAATGATTGTAGTTACTATCTATTCAAATAACTTACTTTTTATTGCTATTAACTGATTAAGCTTCATCTTTTATGGTCGAATACTACAAATATTTTTATCAGTAATAACCTA
>NZ_NEXU01000102.1:0-4671 GCF_002224105.1 Psychrobacter sp. DAB_AL32B
CAGAATTCGGGATGGTCTCCTTAAAAAAGATGCTTTACCATCTACAATTCTCATATCTTGACCTGCTGGACTAAAGTCTTTTTATTTATTTAAAATAAGTGATCTATAGAAATACCTTTACCTGCATCTTCATCAAAGTCACGTATTTTCTTCTTAGCTACGTAGGGTTCAGCTTTAAGTCGGTCTTTTATCTGAGGCTTAACCTTATGTTGATTGCTATCCTCTTTTGACAGATTTTTAATTTTCTCATCATTCTTATGTTTATGATAGCTTTTGCTAACAGCGCCACGACCTATAGATATTTCAAATTTCTTTTCTACTAACTTAGAGATTTCTTCAAAAGTATGTACCGTATGTGGGTTGTCACGTTCTTCGATAATAAAAGCTATAGCAGCATTACTTAGCTTTCTTCTATTTTCTTTTCTCATATTTGCTCCTTATTTGCCTTATATATAGTCTTTGCTACCTAATGAGACCTAATACTCCTTAGTGCTACCTAATGACACCTATAATATAGATTTTTCAGATAGATTGATGCTTTTTTACTACCTAATGATACCTAATTCTATTTTTAACAATGAAATCCCTCACAAGTTGCCAGTATTAGCGTAGAAATTTGGATTTATAGGGTGTAGAGGAGTAAAAGACTTGATTGCAGGATAGGCTACCGCCGTCAAAAATGGGGCATTTTTATATTATCTTTCATTGGTTGTTGGTCAGTAGTTAGGGTTTCAGAACAGTTTAAGCCTCAGGCTAACCTCAGTCTTGTATCTGCTGATACAAAACTGTTTTAAAACTTTGCTAGAGGTTTAAATATTTATTGTTCTTTTTCAGCCCACAATCAGGTAATTTCAAACAATTATACCAACCGTTAAAAAGATAAAATAATTGGGGATCAACATGGCTTTTAATTGCATAAAAAATGATGAACAAATCTATAGTTTTGTTTACAGCTTAAAAGATTGGATATCCTTAAAAGAAGATAAAAAGTCCAATTTCAATATGGCTTGCTGTGGTAATCGGGCAATACTAAAGACAAGCAAGCTAGGCACACAGTTTTTTGCTCATAAAGCAAAACCTGAGACGAATGATTGCTCTACTGGCGGTGAGACAGAGGAACATAGGCACATCAAATACTTGGTCAGTAAGAAGTTGTTTGAATGTGGCTGGAGCGTTGAAGTCGAAAAGAGAGGTGTATCTAATAAAGGTGAGGAATGGATAGCCGATATATATGCTGAAAAGGGTAAAGCTAAGATAGCTATTGAGGTTCAGTGGAGTCGTCAAAGCTTTATTGAGACAAAGCGTAGGCAGCAAGTTTATAAAGACTCAGGCATCAGATGTGCCTGGCTGCTTAGAAGTGGCTCAATTAAAGATAGAGACGCAATAGTCGGTGACTTTATGCACAGAACTAAAAGTATACCGGTATTTTCTATTTATAAAAATAAAAAAGAGTCTAACAGTACCTACCACGTCTATAACGTCTGTAAAGTAGCTTTAGAGGAAGAACTAAGGCTTGATCCATTAGATCAAACTGAGTTGGAACTGGAGAGTTTTGTAGAAAATTTGGTCTCAGGTAAGATACAGTTTCGTCCAAAGTACAGCCCAACGTCCCAATTATCGCTCGATATCGTCAGGCTTCAATGTTGGTCTTGTAAGAGACCAACCAATACGGTTATGAAAGTTAGGCTCAAAAATACGCTATATGATATTGATCATGAGTATAGCCATAACAGTCAAGATGTTGATGTGTGTGATAAAAAGACAATAGAGCGTATAAATTCCAGTTTCTCTCAAAGCTATAATTTCCCACCTCTAAGAAGTCGATATAGTGACACGGTAGGCAGTAGCTATATTGCCAACTCATGTATTCACTGCGACGCTTTAATGGGTCGCCACTTCCTAAAATCTTGGGGTTCTTACTACTCAAATAAGATAGTTGAGACAAATGAAATTACCGTACCCAGAAATGGAAGAATATTAATGGAGTTTAGAACAGTGAGTTTTTACAACAGAATGGTTGATTATGATATTGGCAGGTGGGTGTTGATCGATACACTTAGTGAATTCGAGAAGTGATGTTAGTAAATATGAGAGATGACCATTTGTAATTAAAGAATCATGGAGTTTTAGAAAGTTACATTTAAGCACGACAAGAGCTGTCGCATCTGGACGGCTCCAATGATTAAAGACAGTTGTTTGTTGCTATTATGAGTATGAAATACAAACTACTATTTGAATTAATCATTGAGGAACCAATATGCAATATAAACAAAAATCATTTCGAAAAATACCCGCAAACTTTTTACAGTTAACTGATAAGTTCTTAATTGCAAAAAAGCTCTCTGACTTTACAGAAAGCGATCTAGCGAGAATTCTAGATAATTTTTCATGGGAGAATGCTATAGAGTTCTTACCTAATAAAAATGGTAAGCATTCTACGATCAATGCAGACGGTAAGACGATTCTAAGACGAGACCTACCAAAAGAAGTAGTTTCTCGAGAATATAAATACAAACGTTTAGAGTTTCATGGACGAGATAATAGGGTAGAGGTGGATGATTCAACATGGCGCTCTTTTGAAAGAATTTTTCGAGAGCAGCTGCCAGCTCCTAGCGTCCCGATTAAATGTATCGTTAGTAATGATGAGAAATTGTTAATGGTCGAGTGTGGGAGTAAAGACAGTGAGCAGTTGTTATTGCATAAACTGAACTTAGCTTTAGAGGTTTTCAAATCTGAGTTTGAAATACATATTTCTGCGAAAGACGGGTTTGTTAAGATTCCTACTAAATTCGAAGTTGTGAACTGGATGATTCTTCCTTCAGGCGAAAAAACCCAAGAAGAAATCATCTCTTTGATCAACAGCACTATTTCACCTAAGCTTAAAAAGACCGAAAGACCAGTCATAGAAAAGCGTCTAGCTAAAATTAGCAGCTATCCAGCCGATGCTATGGCAATAGGGCTTGGAGGTTATAAAGGCTATATTATTTACCACTTTCGTCAAAAAGGCATATCAGTGTTAGAGTCTGATAACGTAAATAACGCTACTTATGTATTTGATTTTAAAAAATGGCAGGAATTATCACAATTAAGTAAAACTGAAATAATTGAAGAAGGTCTTGCTGAACTACGAATTATCCATAATCAAGAATGGGAATCTAACATTGATAAGTTACTGAGCTGAAAGTAGCTTTCAAAAAATAGAATACAGTTATTTTCGTAGGCAAAAAAAGCCTTAATAGCGTGTCTGCCAGCTTAAAAGGGCAAACTATGACACGCTATAAATATTATCACAGAGATATCCTAAATTTTGTGTAACTATTGGAACAAGTTAGACAGTTACACAGATTTCAGGATTTGATTAATCAATAACAAGAACATAGCCCAAAAAGACTACTTATCTAAATCAATTATAGAGCTAACAACCTACTTAGAATAGACTAAGGTGGTTTTACAACCTTAGTCAGCCTATCATTAACCTATACCTTAATAGTAAAATAACTAAATGATAATTAACCTATCATTAGACTTGTTTCTTTTATTAAATGATAGTAGTATCTTGCTATTATCAATGAACATTAATTATTAAGTCTAAGTGATAGAGGTGGCGTTATGACCGTTCGTATTTATGTGAGAGCCAGCACTAAGGATCAAGACGCGACCAGAGCATTAGCTGATTTGATGACTTTCAGTACAGGTTATGATGATAATCATGTTGAGTACGTTGAGCATTTCAGTGGTACGAAGCTCGATAGACCAGCACTCACTCTGTTACTCAATGACGCTGAAGAAGGCGATATTCTACTGGTTGAAAGCGTGGATAGATTAAGCAGGCTATCTCAAGATGATTTTGCAATTCTAAAGCAGCGTATCAAAGACAAGGGCTTACGATTGGTGGTGGCTGATCTACCAACCACGCATACAATCAACGATGGCATGACTGGTGAGATTCTAAACGTAGTAAATAATATGCTTATTGATTTACTAGCTACGATGGCTAAATTAGATAATGACAAGCGTAGAGAGCGCATCAAACAAGGATTGGCTAACAGTGGCTACAAGCCATCAGGTAAGAAAGCTAATACAGTAAAGCACAAACGCATCTTGGAATTAGATAGTCAAAAAACTATGACAAAAGAAGAAATTGCTAAGGCTGTTGGTGTTGGTGTCGCTACAGTTTATCGAGTGATAAGAGAGAGCTAGATCGCCCTGGGATTGACCTATGCTTTAAATTCCGTACTATAGATTTGCTTTTTCTTAGTCATGGTAAACTCCGATTAATACACCGAGTTTACTTATACGGTTTCTTCAGCATAGCTCAGTCAATGGGCTGTATAAGTCTGGGGTGATTGAATATCTAAAGCAGAACTGGAACGGCGTAAATGATATTGAACTGGCAACCCTTGAATGGGTGGGTTGGTTCAATAAAAAGCGTTTGCATAGCACGATTGATTATGTGTCACCTTTTGAGGTTGAACGACGGTATTATGATAGTTCAACCCTGTCAGGCATCGCTGCCTGACTAAAGTAAATCAGCCTCCGATATAGTCGGGGCGGTTCAGTTCTAAACTCGTAATTAGTTAATACACTATTGCCAAGCCTTCCTACGGACATTATCAAAATACTTTGCCGTATTTCCAGGTAATATATATGAAAAAAGCCAGTGAAAATATA
>NZ_NEXU01000103.1:0-12969 GCF_002224105.1 Psychrobacter sp. DAB_AL32B
GTCGTTTATATTTAAATCTTTTGCTAGTCTTCGATAGTTTTTCATTATCCGCCACATAACAATCCATTGTTTACTAGGCTTTATAGTTGTATATTTACCTACGCTGTTCACTAGATACAGACGCACAAACAATTTTTCTAGAATATCAATCTCCTCTTTATTTAATGCATGCTTCAAACCCTCCTTAAATCCATACTCGGCCGTATACAGCCGGTCAAGTGTTCTTGGATTGGGTTTAGACCTAACAATAGAATCATTCTCTTCGTTATACTTATAAGCAAGAATGTTTGTATTTAATAAGCTCTTTACAAAAAAAGGATATATGAAGTCAAGCGAATTGTCTTCATAATAGCAATATTCTGGATAGTAAATGTCATTATCAATAAGCATTTCACGCCTATAAACATTAGACCACAACGGCACAAGACTACCTAATAAAATTGCGCGAACCTCTGTAGCATTAATATAATTACCAGGCCCTACCTCTAGGCCACTCTTTTCCACACCCCTTGCCAAGTAGTTAAAATGAATAACGTCATAATTACCGGCGCTGTTCTCCTTAATAAAATCAACAGCTTCCTGCGTAATATCATCATCTGAATCAACAAACCAAACGTATTTGGCTCGAGATAATTTTAATCCTGCGTTTCTCGCACCACCAGGACCTTTATTGCATTGCCTTATCAATTGTATGTTTTGATCTGGGAAACTATCCTTATAGCTACTAAGCTTAAGGTAAGTATTATCTGTAGACCCGTCGTCAACAAGAATTATTTCTATACCCTCTAGAGACAATTCAGTCAGAGTCTTTAATAGAGTCAAAGAAGAAACGTCTCTATTGTAAAAAGGTACTATCAGACTCAAATACATCAATATAACCCCTCATACCAAATTAAGGAAAAGTCAATAGTTTAAAGATGATAAGGTTCTATGAAAAAAGCTATTATATGATTTAGGGAGACCATCCCGAATTCTGTGTAACTACCCTTTAGATTAAATGCCTGCTGATACGGTTATCAAATATAATAATAAAGCGATTAAGTGCAGACGTCCAGTTACTAATTGGCACCGACCATTTTTTGAGTGCCTGACGATAAACAAAATCATGCTAATGATAATTATCACGCTTTCAATAGTATTTAGCAGTGCTTTCATTTCTGAGTATAGTAACGGCTGTGAAAAAATCATATTGACAATTTGAGTACGTTTCAGTGGGGCGTACCCCAACGGAACCACCTAAAAAGCCCCAAAAACTAATTAATAGACTACTTAAGATAGGCCGTCGTAATGGAACCACTTATAACAGACTGGATACAGTCGGACATGAAATGGTAAATTAACTATCCATTATCTATAGTAATAAGTGAACTTGCCAATTTAAGAATAGGCGGCCATTTGATTAGGAATATCTAATTCTTTATTTTTATTTGTAAGCAGATGATATATAAGGATTTACACGCGAGGCAAGAAGGCGTTATTTACAGAAATAGGTACTCTATTACTACGTAGTTGTGTTAAAGGCGGGGTATTTACCACCTTCAATTTCGATCCATTATTTCCACTAAACATGCCCTTTGGTTATGATCTAAAGGCATCACAACGTCATATTAAAATCGATTTAATGCAGTAAGGATTGATAATAATCATTATGTTGCATTCATAATCGCTTTTCTGCAAAATGGCTTATCTATAATCGCTTGAGCCACTCATGATGAATACCCATACCTCAGACCCTATTGGCGCAGCATGGCTTATCCGTCATGCAAGCATCGATCTGGTTTCCCCTTTATATGTCAGTAGTAGTATCGGTGGGCGCAGGCAAACCTATAAAGAGGATAATGTTATCCATAACGCTTATCAGGAAACTGCGCGTCCACTGGATACTATCATTGCTCACTTACAATTTCACATGCGTCATGAAGTATTGAATTTAGAGTTACTGGTTCGTTTGTTTGAACAGATAGGCGCTAATGACGTACAAGCATGGGTAAACGCTGAGCCCACAGGCAGCTATGCCCGTAGAATGGCTTTCTTGTATGAATGGCTAATGGATAAAGAGTTAGCAGTACCGAGCAATTTAGGCGGTAACTATGTGGATGCTCTAGATGCTAAGAAGCTGGTTACTTCAAGCCCTGCGCAGGTTATCAAGAACGCTCGCTGGCGTATCAATGACAATCTAGCAGGAACCCGTCATTTCTGTCCTCAACTGGTAAAAACAGAGTCGTTTACGCAAGCAGCAGCACTCGATATTGCCACGATGGTTGACAAGCTGAACGATGAATTTGGGCAAGACTTACTGATGCGTGCCTCCGTATGGATGACACTACGAGAGAGTAAAGCCAGCTTTACTATAGAAGGTGAAGGGAAAGAGTTAAAACGTATTGAACGTTTTGCCGATGTAATGGCACGGCGCACGGGTAAGGGCGATATTCCGCTTGACCCTAAATCACTGGCAGAATTGCAACAAGAGATATTAGGGAGTAAAACGGTCATCCAGCAGTATGGTATCCGTCAGTCTCCAGTTTTTGTGTCGCATACTCAGGTCAATGGCTTTAAAGAAATTGTGCACTATATCGCGCCACCTGCTGATGACATTGCTGATAAGTTAGCAGGGTTACAGGCATTTATGGAAAAGACAGATGGACAATCGGCACTGATACGTAGTGCGGTTGCTTCCTTTGCTTTTGTATATATTCATCCGCTAGCTGATGGCAATGGCCGAATACATCGCTTCCTAATTAATGATGTACTCAGACGAGACCAGGTCATTCATGAGCCTATTATCCTACCTATATCACAAGCCATTGCCGAGCATCCCTCAGACCGGCATACCTATGATAAGATTTTAGACTGTGTATCTGTGCCGCTCATGAAGCAAATTCGTGATCATTACAGCTTTGATAAACAGGCGATTACTTATCCTGATGGTATTCGCTCAAACTTAAATTTTGAAGACAGTCACCTTATTCAACCTGCATGGCGCTTTATGGACCTGACGCCTCACGTTCAGTACTTATCAGGACTGATTGCTCATGTTATTGAAAAAGAGATGCATAACGAGTCACAGTACCTAAGACAACATGACCAGGCACGACTGGCGATAAAAGAAATTGTTGAGATGCCCAATAGCTATGCTGATAGAATCATTCGCAGCATGCTACAAAATAAAGGCGTTAAAAGTAATAAGCTACTTAAGGATTATCCGTTTTTGGCAAATGAGGCAGTTTGGGATGACATTTTTGCTATCGTTGTGGAGACCTTTAAAGATGAGACAGATGATTTGAATAGCTAGGGCAAACCCTGCTATATGAAGGGATGTCTGTCTTCATAATTAGCCTTGTATAAATATCATCGTTGCGATGATGATTCGACTATAAAAATTTCGGCTGAGATAATTTAGATTGATACACAGAATGTGGGATAACCTCTCTCCTCATGGTCTCTGCTTTATCGCTATATTTTTTGTCCATTTTTATCCAAATGGTATGGTAATCCCCCCAATAAATAAGAACACTTAGAAATAGAGATTAACTGCTAAAATATACCAGCAGGAGAATCCTATGAAAAAGACACGCTTTACTGATAATCAAATCGTTAATATCCTTAAACAAGCAGAACAAGGCGTACCTATCGCTGATTTATGCCGTGAGCATAATGTCGGCCAAAGCACGTTCTATAACTGGCGCTCTAAATATGGTGGCATGGATGCTGCGCTTATCACTCGTCTCAAAGAGCTTGAAGTTGAGAATGCTCGCTTAAAAAAGATGTATGCCGATGAATGTCTCAAATCCGACATATTACAGGATGCCATGTCAAAAAAGTGGTAGCGCCACTCAGGCGCAAAGAGATGGCTTGTCACTACATTAAAGAGCATGGCATCAGTATCCGCAGAGCTTGCTTGATCTTTAACATTAGCGTCACCTGTTATTATCACAAGTCGGTAGCAACGGATGAGAACCAGCAGATCGCGCACTTGCTTATAGAGCTGACCGAGCAGAACAAGAACTGGGGCTTTGGATTATGCTTTTTAACCTTACGTAATGTACTGGGGCTACCATACAACCATAAGAGGGTGTATCGCATCTACTGTGAGCTCGAATTGAATCTGAGAATTAAACCTAAGCGTCGAATTAAACGCGCTAAACCGCTACCCTTGGCTCTACCTGATAAGATAAACCAAAGTTGGAGCATGGACTTCATGCATGATGCCTTAACTGATGGCAGAGGCTTTAGACTGTTCAATGTCATTGATGATTACAACCGTGAAGCCTTAACGGTTGAGATTGACTTCTCATTACCCGCTTAAAGAGTCATACGCAGTTTAAATCAGCTGATTGAATGTCGAGGTAAACCGGTTCAAGTAAGATGTGATAATGGACCTGAATACATCAGTAATGCGCTTAAAGACTGGGCGGTAAATCAAGGTATCTTGATCAGTTATATTGAGCCTGGCAATCCACAGCAGAATGCTTATGTTGAGCGCTATAATAGAACGATGCGTTATGATTGGTTAAACCAAGAGCGGTTTACTGATTTAGACCAAGTCTGTCAGCAAGCTGAAGATTGGTTATATCACTACAACCACGAGCGCCCGAATATGGGCAATGGCGGCTTTACGCCAATGCAGAAACTAAACCACGCAGCTTAATTCTATTTGATAAGTGTCTTATGGTTGGGATGATTACCCTTGTTTCTCGTAACTATTTTTAAAGTTAAAGTATAGTCACAGAGAGGAGGCCTTTGCTCCTCTCTGCCGTTTGTTATTGGGCAACTTCGTCATGCAGCAGAACATAAACTACCCTTAGAACTTAAATGATATTTGTCCAGGAGCGAATACTAAAGCACCTAGATTTACACCAGATGATTTTACTTCGTCTCCCTTCCATTCGGTTAAGAGATCGTCCGCTCCAGCCTGGAACTCGACACGCGAACTTAACGAGAGCTTAACAGCTGCTATTGAAAGTAATGCAAATACGCGCTCTGTTTCATCCATGAGCGTAGATGGAACAAGAGACTCTGGCAGCAAAGTTTGTACCTCGTTAACAAGCGTTCTCACCATTTCGACTGCGGAACCGCCTAAAGCTTGTCCCGGATTATCCACATATACCAAATGTTTGAAACCTGAAGTGTCATCCCAAGCTTCCAAGTCCTGAGCCTGAGCAGTGATATATTCGGCATTGTTAAGAAAAGTCGCATTCTCTGACGGAGTGCCGCCGACCAACAGAGCAGGACCGCTCAATGTCCCGGACTTTTCGACGGTTGAGCTCGTACCAATCTTAATTGTAGTTTCAACAGTCATATGACCGTACACAATTAACTGTAAGGCCTGGAGAGCAATATTGCCAACACGGCCCACGAGGAAATCCTTGATTTCGCTGAGAACCGCATCGACGCCACTAGAAACCATACTATTGACCTGATTCAGTAAAGTTGGGTCGGAATTTGCATTTACCCCCCCCGCATCTACTATAAGTTGGGACAGTTGTTTCAGTAAATCGGCCAACGAAATTTTATCAGTGAACTTCGGTTTAGAGAATATAAGCTTCCACTGCTTAGTGTTAGGATTCGGTAGTGGGACAAACGATCCATTTTCTGTTGTGGGCACTGTGATATTGATTGTACCGCTATTGTCTCCGTTAATATTAAGGTTAATGCCGCCGTTGTTAATTTGAGTGACAGTAACTTGGCTGTTGTCGGTATTTTTTTGCAAAGTAATATTTTTACCGGTCTCAATGTGTGTAACGGTTTGAGTTTCTTTATTAATAACTACAAAATCCCCACCACGGTTAACAACATAATAAGAACCAATATCAATTACTCGACCAGTAATTTTGATACTGAACGAGAAAAGAGAGTAGGTTTCCCAAACCTTTTTGGGATCGACAGGGTGTGTGAAATTCAGCACCACGCTTCTTTGCACGGGATCATTACGATGACCCGCACCTGGGACTCGCTTAATATACTCGTTGTTAGGATACTCGTTTCGCAGATTACCCAATTCACCTTGATAGGTAATGGTTTCAGGTTTATTGATATATTGTTCCAGCAGCGGGAAGGCGAAACCGCGGAGCGCTTCAAACAGACTTTGGGCACGATTTTCTGATAAAACCTCGTTATCTTCTTCGCTACCCGATGTGCTCGCATGGCCTTCAGATCGGGCTAGGGAATCCTGATTGAGCAATTGGGTAGCAATGATTTCCAATGCGTGCCGATGCTGCTTTTTCAAATCCCATTCACCGACATCAAAACCGAGAAACAAAACCTTATTTTCCGTTAATGGAATCACGTACTGGTCTGTTTGGGGATTTATCTCCTTCTTGCGCTCCTTGACTTCAGTTACGGTGGCTCCCGATCCATCAGCTTCCGTGACGGAGCCAGCGCGGTCTCCAAGCATCAAATTTTTAGCGCGGTTCGCTGCTTCTTCACTCCGTTCTTTGCCAGCTTTCTCCGTTCTTTTTGCTATAAGGTTATCCATCGACTTTTGGGCGTTTTCATCACTTACGAGACCTTTGTCCTTTGCAGATTGAATCGCGGCCGCAGTGGCCGCAATGTCTCGAGCGGCGTTTTTATCAGATTCTAATTCTGCCAGTTTCATCTGAAATGCCATGCTGCCAAAATTACTGGCCAGGCTTGCTGCCGTTTTAAGGCCTTCGAGTGCGTTTTGCTGAGTCCCCGCTAGACCAGCCATATCGCGGAAAGCATCTGCTTTACTAACTGCGCTTAAAATGCTGCCTACACCAGAGGGGTCTGGTATGGCAGGTGCATTCTGTAAGTTAATTAAAGTTTCCGGCATGGCTGAGGGGGCAAGGCCGGTTGGATCTGATCGTCTTGAGGCAAGTAAAGATGGGTCAATATCTTGCAGTTCTGGTTCTTTATTGGTCAGAACCCATTCCCGAGTCCCAGCATGTTCTTCGCAGGCGTTGCATTCATCCATGTGCGCACGAGCATAAAGCCCGCTGGTAGGCAAGCTGATGCGCATTGGCTCTGCGACAGTGTTGCTGTCCTTATAATAACTAAGGAGCTGTTGCGAGGTTTTCAGGTTCGGATCCAAGTGCGCACCTGCAGAAACCCGAAAGACTAAAGAGTTTCCCAGTATTCCAATGGGGCTCCGCTCAACAATACCTGCGATGCTTCGGCTATTGCCTTCACTGGTAGATGTGGAAAATGCGTCCAAAAGGGTATAAAGCTGATCCCTATCCATATTCCACCAAATAGCTTTATGGTATTTAAATTTGTCGCTGTTCAGTTCTTCTAAAAGCTGCTGATATGCTTTTATGAGTTCTTTTCTAGTATCCTCCATTTCATATGCCGACAAAGGAAAAGTCAATATAGCGCCCTGTGGATCCGGGCTACCAGTTTCCGAATGAAGCAGATCGTTGATTTGGTGACCGGGCGAGTCAACAGTTCGCTGGTAGTGTTCGGTTGTAAAGGATAGGGTGCCACGAGTTACATCCGCGAAAGAACGCTTGGGCAAAGCTATATTACTATCATCAAGCGTGGGGGCTTTCAAGGTTAAGTTTACTAAGTTAGACCGTGTCAGCGGTGGGCCAGAATAATTGATCTGTGCGTTGGTGACCCTACCAATTCCGCCAACTCGTATTTGCGGTTCCACTGGAGCGCCGACGACAAAATCAATTCTAATGATGTTTCCGTAGTTGTAGCTTCCAGCAAGGGTGAAGTCGGCATCTATGGGAAAGAATTTTCCATCCCGAATAATACCTAGCTGTAGCCTGTTAGCAAATTCCCGAGCCATATAAGGTGCCACTTCCCGTTGGAAGTAACGGTCGCGTGCTTGCTCATCCAGACCTAAAAGGTCATGCACAATTTGGGAAGGTGAGCGGCTAGTGAAGACCGAAAAAATGGAGAACTGCTTTACCATCTCTTTAAACCGTTGGGTCTGGGAAACTTCAGATATTGCACCTTCCTCTACTTCGTCCGCGACATCACCTTCTGCTGGCCGCGTAATTCCCAGCTTCATGTAGATCGAACCTCTAAGTGAAGTCACCTCCTGATCGGCCCGTATTCCAGGCGGTATGCTAATGGTTTGCTCAAGATTCTGTATTTTCAAGAGAATCTGATTAGACTGAGGTAACGTCGCCCTGAGCTCGCGGAGTTCTACGAGCTTCTTCACTTGATCTATCTTCTCAAATACTGAGCGAAATTCGAGACTCCCTGCATAACGCCGTAAAACATTTCTGTGACGGTAAACCCTATCTAGAGTAAAGTCCTTGACCGTAAAGGGTACGAAAAGGCACTCCCGTACCGCGGCTACCTCTGTATCCACGCGCATATGCCGTAATATCTGGTAATACACTACGCTAAGTGCATGACAGTAGTTAATATTGCGCACCACTTCAGAGACGCCCTCGACAGCTTCATGTTGTTCGGCTTCAGTGACAATGGTCGATTCCATGGAGCGAAGACTGTCTCCATATTGACGTATCGCGTCTTTAAGGTTTTGTTGCTCCGATGCGGCCACCGAGCGCCCGCCATTCTGCCAAGAGGAAGACGAGGCATTACTATGAGCCACCCCACCACCTAATACCACAGGGCCAATAACTGCTCCTGCGCCAGCTGCACCTGCGGTTATAGAGGATTCTGAGCCCCCTTTTGCCCACTCGGAGAGGCTGGATTGCACCGCGTTGCTATAGGTTCTATCTTGAAGTGTGGCCTGTTCCACCTCGTCGCTAGCAAATGTTTGCTCCCGGCGCGATGCTTGTTCGCGCCGTTTAAAGTCCACTTTGACAATACGACGGGTTTGTCGAGGTGCTAGAGTGAGACTATGCAATACATCGCCTAGCGAGTAGCCGTTAGAGCGGTAGCGAACCGCAAACTCTACAATATGTCCGCGAGCCACTGATCTCGGCTGAATATCGTCTGCCTCGCCTTCCCATTCTATTGGATTCTTGTTAGTTACTTCAGCGCGTGTATGAGGTTCCTCCTTCAAGTTGGAGGAGGATATTTCAGGATCGGTTACTCTCAAAACTGTCGAGAATCGCCGCTCGCTAACGATGCGCCCTGGATTGTTAAATGGTTTGCAGGTAGAGCCGGGATCATCAGAGAAAATATCAGGTCGGTCGAGCAACGCCTTTTCATTAACATCTATTGGAATACTGCTACTTTCAACGCTTAGCAGCTCAAATACAGGTAACAATATGGTTATATTGTGCTTAGTCGAGCGCAGTTCAGTATCTGCCTGAAAACCGAAAAATAGTGCGGGGCCCGAAAGAAGCCATACCCAGCCCACATATTCAGTGTTATCGGGGAAAGGTTGCTCAATTAAGAAATGGCCTTCAAATTCAAATTCCGCTTCAGAGAGGGGGAATGATGCGAGTTGCTGAGCAATATCTGTACTAGGTAAAATTTGTACTGCGCTATTAACAAGGGTTTCTGCAGTAATTCTGAGCAGTTGCACAATATTGGTTTTGTGATTGCTGGTAACTGGGGCAACGGATAAACGGTATCCATCAAATCGTTGCTGTGGGTTTCCGGGTATGGAGTAACGCCCTGAGCGCACAAACCTTTGGTTTTCCTCTAGTATCATCTTCATCAGGTCAATTGCAATGGTGGCATGAAAAACTGAGCCGTCACGCCTATAGGCTATTTCATCAGGCTGGTAGGTACGCTCTTCTATAAGCTTCCCTTCAGCAGTGACCGTTGTTGCTTTGATAGGTTTTTTGAGATCCACGTTCCAAGATTGAAGCTTAGTGGTCTGATTAGCAAAGACTGTACCAGTGTTTTTATGACGTGCTCCATTTGCATCGGTGGCCGAAACGGTAAGGAAAATCGGAGGAAAATCATCAAGGAGAGGAGAAAAAAACCAACTTATGTAATATCCTTCTATATCTTCAGTACTAAAAATGAGCTGCTCACTTTTAACTAGAGTGCCAATGATTTTTTTTGTTTCATCAGCAAGTTTGATATGGTTGAGATCTTGAAAAATTTGAATTAACCCTTCTTTCTCCCTGTGCCGAATAATGGCTTCAGCATCGCTCTTGGATATACCCAATTCTTTGAAATCATCTTCCGTCGCAGTATTTATATTGTACATCTCGATTCTCCAACTTTCCATGTTGTTTATTTCGATGACAAACTATCGTGATTAGCACCTATAACAGATCTTGTATAGCTCTAATATAATTGCACGGTTAACACCAGTTACTTCAAAAAAGAGTACCTCATTATTTTAATGGTTTCAGATGCCTAAAATAATCTAGAGTCTTTAACAGCAAGTTAGTATTTTTATAATGACAAATATTACTAGATTTGTAGTGGTAGTAGAATGTAATGATGAGTAGTCAATTATCAGTTAACGAAGACAACCCAGTTCCAGTTAGTGGACTTGATAGGCCGACTCTAGAGGTGGTGTATCAAGAAGTATGCTGATTAAAATTTAAACAATTCTTGAAGCCTTGAAAGCCCTGTAGGATCAGAGAACGTAGCATAGATTTCTTATTGACTTTTATCGCTAGCATAATTTTTAGAACACCACCAAATTTTTTATTATCCATAATCAATCTTAATATATTCTTTTAAAAGAATATATATATTAATTACCTTCTGCGGTGGAAAATATCCTCAAATTATCTACTTCAAGTACACCACGATGTACACTGGCGAAACCAATTTGCATTTAACACCTTTAATATCAATATCTTACCTATCGGATTCGAGTCCTCACTAGGGAGCCATATCTTTTTGGTTATACCTGAAAATACATAGCATATACGTAAAAAAATTGGCAAAATTTGATAGTGAATAAGCCTAAATCAGATAAAAAATTCTGTTAACTGATTTAGGCTATTTAGATTTGCTTGTGTGGCTGCCTATATAGCCTCTTTTTCTGCCAAAGTTTGCTTAGACTAATATTGTTAGTTCGGTATTACCCTTAACGTACAGTGGGTGTTTAGGCTCGCCAGTTTTGTTTATTCCTAAGCATAGTAAGTCAGCTTTTAAAAATTATTTTACTTGATTAGCCCTGTCTTTATGGCAGCCGCTATTTCCCCAACAAGCTACGATCTTATCTGCTTTATTGGGTAACTGAGCTAGATAGCTATCATTTTCTGGACCTATGGGGCTTTCTTGTTCAATCATAACGCCTGGGCTTGTAGCGCGGTATGCAAATAAGTTGGTAATCCTCCCAACCATAAGACATTTATTTAAAAACTCTTCATAAAGTTGCTAATACAAAAGTGGCCGTACTGAAAAAAACCAGTACGGCCATCAAATTTATGGTTTTTTATAAGTTATAGTCACTTCAAAATAAAGGTATCAAGCGCAAACAGCATCTTTTCATATAATGACCCCTGCCGTCAAATCCGTAGAACCAAACTTGGGAGATTTTAATTACGCAGCCTGACGATAATAATCAAACCACACCACACCTGTCTTGGCGATTTAAAGCCCAAGCCCTTTTGAATCCTCGTTTGATTGTAGTACAACTCGATATATCTAATGATATCGTTAATGGCGGCAAATCTGGTCTTATAGTCTTGATGATATACCAGCTCATTATTCAACACGCCCCAAAAGCTTTCTATTGGCACATTATCATAGCAATTACCTTTGCCACTCATTGAGCCTGTAAACAGATGCTGTTTGATGATCTTGTGGTAAGCATGGCTACATACTGGCTACCTCTGTCTGAATGTACAATCAGCCCTTGGCTTGGATGTTTGTTCTTGATGGCCATGTTCAATGCT
Source organism: Psychrobacter sp. DAB_AL32B (assembly GCF_002224105.1). NCBI lineage: Bacteria > Pseudomonadati > Pseudomonadota > Gammaproteobacteria > Moraxellales > Moraxellaceae > Psychrobacter > Psychrobacter sp. DAB_AL32B. Next base: position 11,703 of record NZ_NEXU01000103.1, read on the forward strand.
TTACACACTAAATCTGCGGTCATTCGCTTATTGATCGCATAGCCGACCAGCTCTTTGGTGTATAAATCTTTGACTCCAGCTAGGGTGTGTCATCAATTAGCACAGTTATTTTAGAATAAGCTATACTAATTCTATGTTTATCAAACTGAGCTCAATCCTCATGACAAGACGACATGCTCTACGTGATGACCAATGGGAGAAGATTAAAGACATCCTACCAGGTCAACCAAGTGACGTTGGTGTTACCGCCAAAGATAACCGATTATTCGTAGAAGCCGTTCTGTACCGCTATAAGACCGGCATACCTTGGCGCGACCTACCTGAACGCTTTGGCGACTTTAGAGTGGTGCATACCCGTTTTAGCCGTTGGTCAAAGAAAGGGGTATGGGAGCAAGTATTTAACTTGCTATCTGAGGCGTCTGACAATGAATACGCCATGCTCGACGCCACCATTGTCAAAGCCCACCAGCATAGCGCTGGAAAAAAAGGGATCAAGCCATTGGGCGCAGTAAAGGTGGGCTGACGACTAAAATACATACTCGAACAGATGCATTAGGCAATCCTACTGGTTTTTATCTAACAGGTGGCGCGGCTCATGACCTATGTGGCTCAGATGAACTGCTCGATGTCAGTATTAGCCAAACTTGGCTTGCCGATAGAGCTTACGATGCTGATGCCCGTGTTATTGAACGCATTAAAGCTGTACAAGGCAATGCAGTCATACCGTTCAAATGTCATCGACTGCAGCCAAGAGATTTCGATGAAGATCTTTATCAAGCACGGCATCTGATCGAGAACTTCTTCGCCAAGATTAAGCAGTACCGTGCGATTGCCACTCGATATGACAGGTTAGCGAGCCATTTCCTCAGTGCGATTCATCTGGTTTCTTGTGTTGTCTGGCTTAATTGATGACACGCCCTAAGTAAAACCAGCCCTCATCAGTCCAAATATAGGTGATGTCACTGACCCACGCTTTATTAGGACGCTTAGCATCAAACTGCTGATTTAGTATGTTTGGATAGACTAGCTTGTTGTGATTGGAGTCAGTGGTGACTTTAAAGCGCTTGTGACGACGGCATTTTATATCATGTTCTTCTTTGATGCTTCTCACCATGTATAGGCTAATGTCATGGCCTTGCACTGTTAGCTTTGCATGCAAACGCTCATAACCATAACGTTCTTTACTTTCACTGTGAGCGCTTTAACTAGTAGCTCGCAATGGTTGCGATGTATCTGCTGCTCGCTGATATCGCGTCTACTCCAGTCG